>JAENWV010000113.1 GCA_016650015.1 Thermoleophilia bacterium
GCCTGACCAGGGTGTTGATCGTCCGCGGCATCGCTTCAGGGTGCAGCTTCCCGTAGACATCCACCCGTTCGCCGGCCGAGAACTCCAGGGTAAGCACGGTTCCGCTCGAACACGTCGTAACGACATCCGGAATCCAGAGGTCAGGGACGTCTGCCAGCGCGGCGCGAAAGAGCACGATAGAGCGCGCTTCGCGACGGAAATCGAGTTCCCGGTGCAGACTCTTGTCAAATTCACGCACCGCGGCAGGCAGGTCGAACGCGCGTAGACGCGGAAAGAGCCTTTCTGCCATAGCCGCCAGGTAGGTCAGTGCCGCGATATCCGTGGAGATTATTTCCTCAAGGCCGGGCCGCTGTACCTTCACGGCCACGTGACGCCCGTCCCGCGTTGTAGCCTCATGCACCTGGGCGATGGAGGCGGCGGCTAGCGCCGTTTCGCTGAACGATGAGAACAACTCCGTCAGCGGGGCGCCCGCGCAGGCTTCGACCTTCGCGCGCAGCACGTCAAAGTCCATCGGCGGCAACTCGTCGTGTAGCAGCTTCAGCTCATCGGTGTAGGCGGCAGGCAACAGGTCGCGCTGCATCGCGAGCACTTGTCCGAATTTGACGAAGGTCACTCCCAGTTCTTCGAAGGTTTCCCGTAACGCTTTCGGCGGCGGCAAGTGCTTCTCGCCGCGCAGGGCACCCAGGACCTTGTGTCGGCCGAGCACTCGCAGGATCTGCATCAATCGCGGTGACACTCGCAACAGTGAGATCTTCTTCGAGCCGATCATCGCGACCATGCAATCCTCCCAATAGTCAGGCGCAGGATGATTCCGGAAACACCCTGCCTATTTGGTTCCCTATTGAACGCCTTCGATGCGATCTTGAGACGGCTGGACATTGCCGGTATTGCTGGGGATCTCGTTCTCATGAGACACCCCGAGCTGGCTCCTGCGTACAAAGCATTTTTTCGCCTGATCCTCCTCCGCCTAACAGTGTTTATACCTATCTATATATAACAACGCCAACATTGTAAATTCTGCAATATAAGCCCCAGCCCTTCACGCGATATTCCAACAATTGCAGTAAGAAGGAATTTTAAGCTGATCGTTTAGATTGACTCAGTTAATCCTCTGTCGCTGAGAGCAACTTGTCAATCGGGATCAGCTTAGCAGGCCGGAAACCTACCCCCTGCGAAAGGGATTAAAACCGGGATTGGCTACACGCAGCTGTAATAAAATGTCCTTTTTTCAGGCATTTAACATGTGGAGCGGATGACGGGATTCGAACCCGCGATCTTCGGCTTGGGAAGCCGACGCGTTACCAACTACGCCACATCCGCCCGCGGCGCTGCATTCCTTATGAGGCATCTTTCCTTTAAGGGCGTCCTGTTTCTACTGGCCTAGAAGGCGCCCTCTTCCTTGAAGTATTCGCTGAACCAGTCCAGCGTCCGCCTCAACCCGTCTTCCACCGTGATTGTCGGCTCCCAGCCGGTCAGCTTTGTCGCCAGGCTGATATCCGGCCGCCTTCGCCGGGGATCGTCGGTCGGCAAAGCCTGATAGATGATTTCGCTCTTGCTGCCGGTCATCTCGATGATCATCTCGGCCAGCTGCTTGACGGAGTACTCGGAAGGGTTACCCAGGTTCACCGGCCCGTGATAGTCAGACATCATCACACCGTAAATGCCCTCGATCAGGTCGGAGACGAAACAGAAGCTGCGGGTCTGGCTGCCGTCGCCGAAAACGGTGAGGTGTTTGTCCTCCAACGCCTGGCGAATGAAAGTGGGAACGGCGCGGCCGTCGTAAGGGCGCATCCGCGGCCCGTAGGTGTTGAAGAGCCTGACGATACGGGTGTCGACGCCCTGCTGCCGGTGATAGGCCATGGTCGTGGTCTCGGCGTAGCGCTTGGCTTCGTCGTAGACGCTGCGCGGGCCAATGGGATTGACGTTGCCCCAGTAATCCTCGGTCTGGGGATGCACCTCGGGATCGCCGTAGACCTCGGAAGTGGATGTCAGCAGGAAACGCGCTCGCTTCCACTTGGCCAGGCCGATGGCGTTACGGGTGCCGACCGCGCCAACCTTCAGCGTGTGCAGCGGTATCTGCAGATAATCGATGGGACTGGCGGGGCTGGCCAGGTGATAGACGTAATCAACCTCGCCGGGGATATCGATGAAAGTGGTGATATCCAGGTTCAAATAAACGAAATCATCGGAATCGATATGCTCCAGATTGCGCAAAGTGCCGGTGTTGAGATTGTCCAGCCCGATGACCCGCTGTCCTTTCGCCAGCAGGTAATCGCATAAATGGGAGCCGATAAAACCGGCGGCGCCGGTTACAACTGAGACTTTCTGCCGCTCTGTCGCCAATTCGTCCTCCTGTCAGCATCTCGCCGTATATTGTCTGTAGCCCCCGAGGGCCGTTTCAAGACCCCTTGTTTTTCTATAGAATACTCTCATATTTTGGCGCCTGATACGAACATCGAAATGGCCGACCCCGCCGGCGCTTCCGCCATGGAGAGAGGAACCCGTTGAGGCTTTTCCGCCGCGGCCTGCTGACACTGCTGCGCTCAAAGCTGTTCCGTGCGGCAGTCAGTATTCTCCTGATCGCCGTGCTGCTGGCGACCGTGGATCTCGGCGAGCTGGCCGAGACGCTCAGCAATGTGGCCCCTGGGCTACTGGCCCTGGCCGTGCTGGTCTTCCTGGTGACCAACATGACCAACGTCCTCAAGTGGCGCCTGATCATCCGGGCCCAGGGCGCCACCGTCGCCTGGCCTTACCTCACTTCCATATTCTACATGGGTCTTTTCTTCAACAACTTCCTGCCGACAAACTTCGGCGGTGACATTGTCCGGATCTACAAACTTTCCAGGGCCACGGGCAACACGGTCGACGCCACCAGTTCCGTTGTTCTCGACCGGGCCAGCTCCACCTTCGCCCTGCTGCTGATAGCTATGGTGGCGGCCCTGCTGGAGCTTAGGCTGCTTGGCACCCGCCTGGCGCTCACCATCCTCACCATGTTCCTGGTGTTCCTCCTGCTGATCGGCCTCTTCGCCAGCGAGCGGGCCGCCCGCCGGCTGGCGCGCTTCCCCCTGCTGCGTGGTGACCCTTTTGGTGCCCGTCGGCATCTGCGGGATTTCTATCTGTCGGTGAACCAGTTCAGGGACAAAAAAAAGACCATGGGCCTGGTGCTGGCCATCTCCATCCTCTACCAGGGACTTTACATGGTCTCAGTCAACCTGCTGGCCCTTTCTCTGGACATCCACCTGCCCGTAGCCTATTATTTCCTCTTCATCCCGGTGGTCCTGGCAGTGGGGATGGTGCCGCTATCACTGAACGGACTAGGGGTCCGGGAAGGAGCATGGGTACTGCTGTTCACCCAGGCGGGGGTGCCAGCGGCGGAAGGCCTTTCCATGTCAGTGCTGAACTTCCTGATGATAACAGCCGTCAGCATGGTTGGCGGCATATTATACCTGCTGGACCCATCCCTGCCGGACCCTGTCGGAGAGGTCGTTGGCAGCGACTGACATAATTGGCCCAGTCGACCAGGGCAATAATACTGGCGACCGTTTCCCAATCCAGCCTTTTTCTATAAAATACCTGTCAGGCTACGAATCCCGCCATTGACCCTTCCCGACCCTAGAGGTGAGTCGCCGTGAGCAAAGTGCAGATTTTCTCCCTTGTTGTTTCCATAATTTCGGCCCTGGTCATATTTCAGCTGATCAGGAAGAAAAAGCTCAAGGAGCAATATTCGCTCCTCTGGTTTTTAACGGTCGTCGTGATGCTTGTGCTGGCGCTATGGGAAGGCCTGCTCTATCGCATTTCCAGCCTGCTGGGCATCGCCGTACCCTCAAACGCCCTGTTCATGCTGGCGTTACTATTCATGTTCTTTATGTCGTTGCACTTCTCGATGCTGGTCTCTCGGCTCACCGACCAGACCAAGATGCTGGCTCAACGGCTGGCCCTATTGGACCGTGACATCAGGAAAGAACACGAATCCAAGGCCGTCGCCGAAAACGATAAAGGCAGCTGATGACCGCTCCTCGGATACTTGTAATCATCCCGGCTCATAACGAGGCCGACAGCCTCGCGGATGTTATTGCCGACATCCGTTCAGCGCTGGAATGCGGAATAGTCGTCGTCGATGACGGCTCCACCGATCACACCGCCCGGATTGCCATCGAGCAGGGCGTCGAACTCCTCAGCCTGCCGTTTAACCTCGGCATCGGCTCCACCATGCAGACCGGTTTTCAATTCGCTTTTCGGGAGGAATACGACATTGCCGTGCAGACGGATGGCGACGGACAACACGACGCCAGCTACATCCCCAAGCTGATCGAGCCTATCCTGCTAGGGGAAAGCGACTTTGTAGTTGGTTCGCGCTACCTTTCAGATACAAATTATAGTGGCCCCCGGGGACGCCGTGCCGGAACAGCGATGTTTTCCAGAATTCTTTCTCTGATGGTGGGACAACGGCTCACTGACGCCACTTCAGGATTCCGGGCAGCAAACAAGGCTCTCATCGCCCAGTTTGCTCACGATTACCCCCGCGACTACCCAGAGGTTGAAACCCTGCTCGTTGCCCACATGGCTCACTTCCGTGTCAGAGAGATACCGGTGGCAATGAGACAGCGTGGTGGAGGCCGATCGTCCATCAATAAATTCCGCTCCGTGTATTACGTTGTCAAGGTCTTGCTGGCCCTGCTGGTGGTAGCTTCCCGGCGGCGGTCGCCCCGGGCAGAATAGTTGAGGGAGGGGCACCCTCTCCTTCAGACGGGTTTTCGCCTTTTCCATCAACCTGGCCACCGGCAACTACCCAGAGCACCCACCCGAATGTTGCGGCTCCGGTGAGAAACAGAACGACAATAAAAAAACTTCGGTTCAGCGGGAAAGGTCGCCAGGGTTTCATTTTTTCCAGGATTTCCCCGGCGCCGGCGTTGTGGAAGATTCCTAAATACAGGTCCGAAGTCGTTGCTTCGCCGTCGATATAAACTCGTCCACCGTTGTAATTGTCGACTGGCCAGCCGCGGGGACGAACCGCAGTATCCTCAGAATCGTTACTGGTGAGCCTGATCGCATAGGTGCTGCCGGGTATAACATTTACACTTTCAAACTCGAAACTTTGTCTGGTAGTGTAATCAAAAGAACTCGTATCCAGATTTACCTCCCTCAAAGTTTCGCCGAGCCGAAGAGCGCCACCGGTTTCCGGGCCGATGACTTCAACCAATTGAAATTGAAGCTCGCCCTCTGCCCCGGGGTATGGGTTGCCCAAGATGAGATCGACCCTGGAAATCGTATCCTTGGGCGCTCTGATTGTCTGGATAAGCTCATGTCCGGCGCTTACCGGCTGCAATTGCGCTGAGCTGACAATCTGGCTTTTATCCAGAATCGGAAAACTGGTCGTTGCCAGCCAAATCATGGCCACCACGGCGACTAGAACCATCGCTGACCATGATGGCAGCCCCCTCCATTTACCCATTA
>JAENWV010000152.1 GCA_016650015.1 Thermoleophilia bacterium
CTTCCATTTCCGGCTTGTTCATCATCTTCAGCATGGGGATGCCACCGGTGCGGATAAACCTGATCAACATGCCCGCGGCGATTATCAGAAACAATGCATTCAGGACCGTGGTGTAATTCAAGCTGATCCCGGCGATATCAGACCAGTTGATTAAAAAACTGGCGGAGTATGACTGTCTGTCGAGTGATGATCGTGTAGTAATGACGTACCTGCTTAATTCGATCACAATATCACCCGAGTACCTCAACTACCTGATTATCTTCGTCTTCTTGCTGGTGGCGATCGGCATCGACCTGGGGTTTGTCTTCTTCTCCTAGGGGAGCCGCTTCGCCGCGACCCGCGGCGTTTAGAAAAACTCGCCGCGGTGCTGGATCAGATAGGCCAGGCTCCAGATCAGGATGACGGCGTAAGCGACGTAGAGGAAGACAGTCAGGGGGCCGTGGCCCTCCCGGATGATCCCGGCGTATTTGCCGGCGTGGCTGTCGGCGTCCTTCTGCTTATATATCCTGCCGCTCATCAGAGCCAGGAATACGGCCACGCATGAAGCGGAAATAATGATCATGACCAGCACCAGGTTGCTGATGGCTATTCCTCCTTGTGGCTGTCGTTGTCATGGTCGTCGTCATCGAAGATCCGGTATTTGGCCGCCTCGATGTCGCGGAACTGTTTCGTCAGGATTCCCCAGAACAGGAAACCCAGGAACACCAGCAGGATGAACACGGTCAATATGAGTTGGGCGATGCCGGCGGCGCTCAAGGCTGCGCCTTCAATCCGTGGGCGAACGGGTCGGTGTAGAGCGGACCCCATTTGCTGTTGTAGTCATCCGGCGCGGCAAACCCCTGGATGTAGAAGATAACCCGGGAGATCTCTTCCTCACTCAAGGCCCGTTTCCACGGCGGCATGTTGGTGGTCTCAACACCTTCCGAGACCTTCCAGACATAACGGCCGAACAGCTCGAAATCGCGCGCCGATTCGGTAAAGTTGGCCGGCTTAGGCTGGATGTAGCCCCTGGGTGAAGCGATTGACGCCGGGCCGTCGCCCTGGCCGCCTTCACCGTGACACTGGGTGCAGTACAGCGCATATATCTCCTTGCCGCGCTGAAAGTCTTCCGGCGTGCCGGCGATGGCGGGTTTGCTGTTGGTCCTTCGGGCGAAGTCATCGCCCTCTTGATCGGATATGGCGCCGTCCACCGTGCGGATGGAACCGGTCTTGAAGGTCATCTCGTAGGTGTTGAGTTTCCAGATCTCGTCGTCGCTGAGGGACATGCCCCAGGCGGGCATCGCCGTTCCCGGCACTCCCGTGGCCACGCGCCAGAAGTGGAAGGGAGCGGCGGGGTCGGGATAGTTGCTCAGGCGTTCGTTGAGGTTGGCGGGCCTGGTGACGGCCATCCGGGCGTAGGGACCCTGACCGTTGCCGGAACCACCGTGGCAGGAAACGCATTTCTCTGTGAAGAGATCCTTGCCGGCATCAACCACACCGGCGAACTCGTCTCCCCGGGCGGGAACGCCCGAATAAGTTCCGCTCTGCGCGTCATATGATGCCTGTACATCTGTCACCAGTGGCTCATACGGGTTCGTCTTATCCTTGTATTCATCCGGCACCGATGGCTGGAACCATTGGGGATCGAGGTCATCTCCCCCCAGGTTCTGGATGTAGGCCACGAGGGCATCGATCTCATGATCGGACAGGAAGCCGAAGTTGGGCATTACTGAACCGGGCGAAACGGTGCGCGGGGCGCGATCATGCTGATAGTGCCACTGGGTGGGCCGCTTGCCGCCGATCTGCGCCAGGTTGGGCCCGGTGCGCTCGGTGCCCAGGAGGTTCGGCACCGAGTAATAGAAGTCACCGGCGGTGGAAAGGTCCCCCATGGCCCAGTCCTGGGGCCTCACGAACTGCGAGTGGCAATAGAAGCAGCCCTCGCTCTTGTAGATCTCCAGCCCCTCCTGCTCCAGGGAGGACAGCTGGTGCGCGTCGCCGCTGGGTTTATCCGGGGAATACATGTAGGGCATCGCTACCACCATGAAAGTCATGATAGTGAAGACGACGGCGCCGCCGACCACGATGATCGGCAGGCTGAGTTTGTCCTGGGAGCTCTTCATGAAACGCGAAGGCGCGAGCTTGCTGGGCACGCTCTCCAGCTGCTTCGCCGCGAATTCGGTGAACGGCTCTGTCGCCAGGGCCATGGTCAGCAGCAGGTTGATGGCAAAGATGAAAGCGCCCACGATGATGATGCCGCCGCCGATAGCCCGGACGATGAAATATACATGGAGCATGGGCAGGGCGGTTGCCACGCCCATGTGGTCCCACCAGGCCGAATTGCCCACCAGGCCCGCAAACACCATCGCTGAGAAAAATGTCAGAAAACCTATAAAGATCAGCCAGAAACTCAGGCTCATCATCTTTTTACTGTACACCAGCACGCCATAAAGGCTGGGGACCAGCCAGTAGGCCAGTCCGACCACCAGGAACCCGAAGCTTCCCAGCAGCGCCAGGTGCGCGTGTCCCACCGACCACTGGGAAAAATGCAGGTAGGAGTTGGTGTCGCGCAGGGCCTGGAAGCTGCCCTGGAACGAGGTCAGGATATAGAAGACGAATCCCGTTACGATGAACCGCAGCGGCATATGCTGGACCATGCTCCTGACGGTGCCGCGCACGGTCAAAAAGATGTTGGTCGCGAATGTCAGGACCGGTATCAGCATCAGGATGCTCATCAGCACGGCGATGGTCTTGAGCCACTCCGGGAGTGGCGCCTGCAGCAGGTGGTGTCCGCCCACCCCGGTATAGAAGAACGCGATGGTAAAGAAGGCGATCAGGGAGAGCAGGTGGCTGTAAAGCGGGCGCTTTACCCCGCGGGGGATGAAGAAATACCAGGCAGCGATGCCCAGGGTGGTAAACCACAGCCCCAGCACGTTGTGTCCGTAATACCAGTTGAAGATGCCGTCGGTGATGCCGTTGAGGGCGCCGTCGGTGGGCTTCCACATGACGTTACCGATGAAGTAGACCACCGGGAACCACATGAAAGTCCCGGCGTAATACCAGGTGGTGACATAAAGCTTCTTTTCCTCACGCTTCAGCAGCGTCGTGAAAACTATGTAACTGAGTAGTAGCAGGGTGAACAGCACCGCCACATCGATGATCCAGGGGAGTTCGGCGTATTCCCGGCCCTGGGAATAACCCATGAAGATCAGGATAATACCGATGAGGATGGCGCCGTTCCACAAAACGGCGGCCGCTTTCGCCAGCACCGGACTGCTGAGCGGTGTCCTGCAGAGCCGCGGCAGGGTATGCAGCATGGCGGCGATGAGACCGGATGACAGAAAACCGAACAGGACGCCGTTGACGTGTGCCGGCCGGATGCGCCCGAAGGTAAGAAAATTCTCGCTGGTCAGGAAGTCGGGGTCGAAAAACTTGATGGCCATGATCAGACCCAGAGAGGCAAACAGCGGGAACCAGATGATCGAACAGAAGAACCAGAGCTTTACCGCGCGGTCACCACGTTCATGGTCTGTCATCCGGGACTCTATCTTTCGTTAGCTGGAAGGTTTGAGGCTCAATGGCTATTTAATCACAATATCCTTTCCTGTCAAATGAATAATAAACCTCGGTAACCTTGTAAATAATCGCCGCAGTTTTTTGTGGAACATATCCGGGGAGGATGAGCGCATGCGCCGTTTGTTCGCCATACTGATGACGGGGTTCGTGACATCGCTACTATTTGTCGGGCCGGTGAACGCCGCCAGGACGGGCACCAAGTTCCCGCCGGGCATCTGGAGGGGCAAGGCCGTCTAGACCGGTACGATCACCAACGGCAGCGTGACAGTTTCCGTTGCCGGCGTTGGTATCGTCGACTTCGAGCCAACCTGCCCTTTTTTCACAAGCACACCAGTTAAGCAATATTGACCTGGCTGTTATATCAGCGTGCCTCGGAATCTCCACCTGGCTTGCGCTTGTCTAATGTCCGTGATGCATGTGGTCTTCCATTTCCGGCTTGTTCATCATCTTCAGCATGGGGATGCCACCGGTGCGGATA
>JAENWV010000227.1 GCA_016650015.1 Thermoleophilia bacterium
CCCCTCCGCAGAAGACCCGGTTAGAGGAGCCATACTTACTTTCATGACGCGACTGGGAAGAACAAATCTGGATGTTTTCAAGCTCGGCCTGGGAGGCATCCCGCTGATCAAGCTGACGCCGGCGGAGGCCCGAGAGGTTATCCGGGCGTCCCTGGACGGCGGTATCAACTTCGCCGACACCGCCGAAGGCTATGGTGACAGCGAGGAAAAGCTCAGCCATGCCCTCCAGGGCGACCGCGGCAAGTTTATCATCGCCAGCAAGTCTCCCTGCCGCGACGCCGCCGGCATGGAGAACGCCATCAACCAGAGCCTTTCCCGGCTGCGGACCGATTATATCGACCTTTACCAGGTGCACACCCTGAAAACCGCGGAGCAGCTCGACAAGGTCTTCGCGCCCGGCGGCGCCATGGAGGCGCTCAAGAAAGCGCAGACGGCCGGCAAGATCCGTTACATCGGTGTCACCGGCCACCGTCCGTCCATGCTGGTGCAGGCGATAAAGACCGGTGAGTTCGACACGGTCATGCCACCGATCAACGTGGTGGACCGCGAGGCCGAGGAGGAGCTGATGCCGCTGGCGAAGGAGATGGACATCGGCATCATCGCCATGAAGCCGGTCTGCGGCGGCACCCTGGATGACCCGGCCCTGGGCATCCGTTTCTGCCTCAATTCACCCGCCGACTCGGTTTTGGTCGGCATGAAGAGCGTGGCTGAAGTCGAGGCCAACCTGAAGACCTTCCGTGAGTTCCGGCCGCTTTCGCCCCTGGAGGAAGACGAGCTGCTGGAAAACGCCAGCCAGCTGGGCAACACCTTCTGCCGCCGCTGTGAATACTGCCAGCCGTGCCCCCAGGGCATAAAAATACCAAAGATCCTCTGGCTGGCAAATTACCATCGCCGTTACGCCGACCGTGACCCCTGGACCGAAGATGAATATCGCGCCCTGTCGGCCACCGCCGCCGGCTGCGAGGAATGCGGCGATTGCGAGCAGATATGCCCTTATGATCTTCCTGTCAGGCAGATGCTGAAAGATGCCGACCAGGAGTTGACGCCACCGGCGGGTCTGGTGGCCAAACGCAGGATCAAACGGGTTGTGAAGAAAATCCTGCCCATCCGGAGAAGCACAGAAGATTAGTCGAGCAGACCGACTGTGACAGCTTTCAAGAAAGTTCTTAAGAATTCGAGCTATCTGCTCGGGTCCCGCCTGCTGTCCCGTCTCATCTTCATAGTCTTTGTCATTTATGCGGCCTCGCGTCTGGGCCCGGAGCTGTTCGGCATACTCGCGTTTGCTCTGGCGACGGTGGAGCTGCTGTCGTCCATCGGTGATCTCGGGCTGACCCGCTATGGGGCGCGGGAGCTGGTCCGCCATTGGGATGACCGGCCGGTGCTGGCCGGCGAGATCCTGGTCTTGCAGATCCTCACATCCCTGTTTTTCAGTCTTGGCGGCCTGCTGCTGGTGATTGCCTGGCATCCGGACGATCCCAAGTTCCAGTTGCTCCTGCTGGGTCTGGTAGCAATATTCCTGTCAGGGCTGGTGAACACCACCGAAACGATTTTCATCGCCGGGCAGCGTTTTTTTTATTCGGCGCTGCTGACCTTTATCGGCCGCCTCATATACGTTGGTATTGGCTTCGCGGCGCTTGCCGCGGGCGCTTCGGTGATCATGGTGATGTGGGGTTTCGTCGCCGCCGTGGTGGTCGAGTCGTTGTTCAGGATGCTGGTGGTGATCCGCACGGTGACCAGATTTTCCTTCAGTTTTTCCGCCGGGCGGCTCTGGAAGATGTTCGTCGCCACGCTTCCCTTCGCCATTGCAGCGGCCGCCAATGTAGCTTTCCTTCGGGTCAACGTAATGGTCCTGGAACTGCTCGATGGAGATGTGGCGGTTGGTGTTTTTAGTGTGGCCTTTACTCTGTTTACCCCCTTTATCTGGATACCAATGATCATCAACCGCACCCTTTTTTCCGGTCTGACCGAGGACTTCGCCAATAACCCCGATCGGGCGCGGCACAGCACCTGGCAATGGTATCGCCTGATGGCAATGGCGGGCATCCCCGCTGCGCTGGCCATCACCCTGCTGGCGGATCCGGTGTTTTCCCATTTCCCGGCGGGATACGAGGGCAGCGCCGGCGTCCTGCAGATTCTGATCTGGGCTCTGCCGTTGCTGCTGGTGATCTCCATCGGTTTTAACACTATGCAGATCATCAACCGAGAACGGGCCTCGGCGCGAGTGCAAATGTCCGGAGCGCTGGCCAATGCCGCCGCCTGTTTCGCTCTCATCCCTCCATTCGGTATCAAGGGTGCGGCTGGGGCAACCGTGGTCGGGGCCGCGGTGATGGAAGCCCAGATATACCTGGATCTCCACAAGCATTTTCTACAGCGGAAACATACAATCGTGCTCTTCTTGCG
>JAENWV010000117.1 GCA_016650015.1 Thermoleophilia bacterium
GTGCTGATGCCGATTTCCGCGCCCATGCCGAACTGGCCGCCGTCGGTGAACCGGGTCGAGGCGTTGATGTAGACGCAGGCGGCATCCACCCTGGCGGCGAACAGCCGCGAGCTCTCCAGGTCTCTGGTCAGGATGGCTTCAGAATGGCCGGTGCCGTAGGTGGTGATATGGCTTACTGCCTCGTCGACGCCATCGACGACCCTGACGGCCATCTCCAGGTCGAGGTATTCGGTGGCGTAGTCTTCGTCGGTGGCGTCAATGACGCCAGCAGCCTTGCCCTTGATCAGCGACCGCGTTTCCTGGTCGACATGGAGTTTCACCTTGCGCTTGAGCAGCTCTTTGGCGATTGCCGGCACGAATTCAGCAGCAATATTCCTGTGAATCAGCAAAGTCTCGGCAGAGTTACAGACACCTGGCCGCTGCACCTTGGCGTTGATCACGATCTTGACCGCTTTTTCCAGGTCGGCGCTGGCGTCGACGAAGATGTGGCAGTTGCCGCCGGCGGCGTAGATGACCGGTATCTTTGAATTTTTTACCAGATATTCCTTGAGCTCCTCACCGCCGCGGGGGATGATCAGGTCGATGTAGTCGCTCCTCTGCAAGAGTTGCTTGAGGTGGCCGCGGTCACGCGACGCCACCAGGGAGACAGCGTGCTCCGGCAGCCCCGCGTCGATCAGGGCGCCATTGATGACCTCGGTAAGCATGCGGATGGAATGCAGCGAAGCGCTGCCGCCGCGCAGGATGACGGCGTTGCCGGTCTTGAGGCAGAGGCCGGCCGCGTCAACGGTGACGTTGGGACGCGCCTCGTAAATGACCGCCACCACGCCGAAGGGTACCCGGATCTTGTTGATCTCCATGCCATTCGGCAGCCGCCAGCCATCGACGACCTCGCCAATAGGATCCGGCAGGGCAGCGATGCTCCTCAGGCTCCAGGCCATTTCCCGGATTCGGTCCTCGTCGATCATCAGCCTGTCCATCAGCGCGTCGGAGAGGCGGGCGGCCTTGCCCTCCTTGACGTCATCGCGATTCTCCCGCAGTATCTCGGCGGTACGCCGCTCCAGCGCCATGGCGATCTCGTTCAGGGCGCGGTTCTTGCTGGCGGCCGACAGTGCCGCCAGCTCCCGCGAGGCCTGCTTGGCGTTTATGCAAAGGTCCTTGATCTTCATCTGCTCATCCGTTCAGTCCTGGGGTTTCCGGCCCGTTTCCTGATTCCCGGGCCTCTTCGTCAGCCAATACAAAATAATCACGGTGGATAACCTCTTCTTCACCATGTGGCAACAGCTTCATGACCTGCCGGCTCTGCATCCCCTTGATACGGCGCAGCTCCTCGCTGGAAAAGTTGGTAACGCCCTTGCCCACCAGGCGCCGGCCGTTCTTGCGGAAGAAAACATCCACAGCCTCACCGGCGGCAAAGCGTCCCTCCACCCGCACGATGCCCGCTGGCAGCAGGCTCTTGCCGCGCTTGCGGAGCGCCGTCGCCGCGCCCTCGTCAACAACAATGGCGCCGCTGCTGGGCCGGCCGTATTTCAGCCAGAGCTTGAAGCTGCTCATGGATGATTCGAGAGGGCGGAACCGGGTTCCTACCTTCTCGCCAGCAGCAACCGCGGTGATCACGCCAGGACGGGACCCGTTGGCGATGACTACTTCGATGTTGGCCGTCGTAGCCATCTCCGAAGCGACTATCTTGCTTTTCATGCCGCCCGAGCCGATGGAGCTGCCGGCGTCGCCGGCCTTGATCTCGTCCAGCATCGACCAGTCGGTGACCTCTTCCACCAGCCTGGCGCTGGCGTCCATTGAAGGGTCACTAGTATATAACCCGTCCGTATCGGTGAGCAACATCAGCAGATCCGCCTTGACCAGGATGGCGGCCTGGGCGGCGAGAAAATCGTTATCCCCGTAGCGGATCTCGTCAGGGGAAGTGGTGTCGTTTTCATTGATGATCGGGACGATGCCCCATTCCAGCAGCTTGAGCAGCGTATTGCGGGCATTGAGGTACTGGCTGCGGGCCTCGATATCATATGAGGTAAGCAGTACCTGGGCGGCGGTGACCCCCTCTTCCGCGAACAGCTTGTAGTAACGGTGGAAGAGGCGCCCCTGGCCGATCGCCGAGGCCGCCTGAAGTTCCACGGTTTCGCTGGGCCTGCCCTTTCCAGGAATCAGCCCGAGGCCGCAGGAGATGGCCCCGGAGGAAACCACCAGTACCTTGTTGCCGTCTTTGGCAAGCTTTGCGATCTGTGAAACCAGCCCGGCCAGGATATCGTCACGCAGGCTGCCGGACTCGTCGGTCAGGGTATTGCTGCCAATTTTGATTGCGTAGATTGCGTCCAGGATTATCGCTCCTTCGCTGAGCTGGCGACAGGGCAGCCGGACAAAGTGGACAAATGGGAGTCGGAACAGCCGGACACGGTGGACAACCTAGTTAAAAGGCGCGATGAAATGGGTGCGGTCGTTGGTCTCGATCCGCTGGATATCGGCCCCGAGACCCTGCAGCTTCTGTTCGAAGCTTTCGTAGCCGCGGTCGATGTGCCCGATGCGGCCGACCTCGGTGGTGCCGGAAGCGGCCAGAGCGGCCAGTACCAGGGCGGCGCCGGCGCGCAGATCTGGCGCCTCGACAATCGTACCTTCCAGACGGCTGCCGCCATGGACCACGGCGTGGTGGCCGCTCACCCGGACGCTGGCGCCCAGCCGGTTGAGCTCGTCGACGAAGCCAAAGCGGTTCTCAAAAACATTCTCGGTGACGATGCTGTGGCCGCGGGCCAGCGACAGGAGCACTATCATCGGCGCCTGCAGGTCTGTGGGGAAACCGGGGTGCGGCAGGGTGGAGATGTCAGCGCTTGAATACCCGCCCTCGCCTTTGCAGCGGACGCTGTGATCGAACTCCTTGATATCGACCCCGACTGCCCGCAGCTTGCTGATAAATATTTCCAGGTCGAGCGGGTTGATGCCCTCGACCTCGACTTCTCCTTCGGTGACCGCCGCGGCGACCATGAAGGTGCCCGCCTCGATCCGGTCCGGAATGACCGTATGGGTAGCCCCGCCCAGCTCTTCGACACCTTCGATGACTATGGTGTCGGAACCGGCGCCGCTGATGTTGGCGCCCATGGAACTGAGGAACTTGGCCAGGTCGATGATCTCCGGCTCACGGGCGGCGCTTTCGATGACGGTGCGGCCACGGGCCATGCAGGCGGCCATCATCACGTTCTCGGTCGCTCCCACGCTGGGATAATCGAGGCTGATGACATCGCCGGTGAGGCCGTTGGTAGCCACATTGATGAAGCCGTGGTCGGCGTTGATGCGGGCGCCCAGCTTCTCCAGGCCGCTCAGATGGAAGTTGATCTGCCGGGGCCCGATGTTGCAGCCGCCGGGCATTGCTACCCGGGCGCGGTGCAGACGGGCCAGTAACGGCCCCATAACCACGATGGAAGCGCGCATCTTGCGCACCAGTTCATAAGGGGTCGTATGGTGAAGTTCGCCGGAAGCATCGATCTCAACGCTATCGGGGCCGATCGTGACATCGGCGCCGATTTCCCTGAGCACGTCCGCCATCGTAAAAACATCTTTGATCAGGGGAACATTGTGGAGAGTGACTTTGCCGGTGGTCATCACCGAGGCCGCCATCAGTTTCAGAGCCGAATTCTTCGCCCCGGAAACCCGGACGGACCCCACCAGGGGAAAACCACCGTTAATTAAATATTTGGCCATACATATAAGAGGTTAGAGGTTTTTGCGGCTAATTTCCACTACCCACCCATAACCTTCTACCACGCGGCCCTAGGCTTTTCCTGCAACCTTGAGCCTGTTGGCCGCCCGTTGGCGGGATTGCTCAGCCCGATGCATGTCTACATCCGGCTCTCCGGAACGGGCGAGATGTTGTTCTGCGCGCTCCAGGGCCGCCTGTGCCCTCGCTGTGTCAATGTCCGTCGCTTGCTCGGCGGTATTCACCAGCAAAAGTAGCCGATCGAACTGCATCTTCACGTAGCCGCTGCCCACGGCCAGGTGATTCCAGCCCTTGCCGTCTATCTCCCTGACACGGGCCTCGCCGACAACCGTACGCGACACCAGCGGCGCGTGGCGCGGTAGCACACCGAGTTCGCCCATCTCACCGGGGACGACCACCATTTCGGCACGCCCGTCGTAGATCAGCCCCTCAGGGGTGACTATCTCGCATTTAAGGCCTATTGATGTCCTGGTTTCTTCCATTTGCTCTCAGTCGGTTCTGGTTTGGCAGCGTCCCGGCGCCCTGCCTATGCTGCTTCCTCTTCGTCGCCGCTCCCGGCTTCCTCGGCCTGGCCCGCCATCTCCTGGGCGTTCTTGACGACTTCCTCGATGCCGCCGGCCATGTAGAAGGCCTGCTCCGGCAGGTCGTCGTGCTTGCCGTCGATAATCTCCTTGAACCCGCGGACGGTGTCCTTGAGCGAGACATAAACGCCCGGACGCCCGGAGAATGTCTCAGCCACGTGGAACGGCTGCGACAGGAAACGCTGCAGTTTGCGCGCCCTGGTGACGGTGAGCTTGTCCTCATCGGAAAGCTCATCCATTCCCAGAATGGCGATGATGTCCTGGAGTTCCTTGTACCGTTGCAGGATCTCCTGCACACGGGTAGCCACTGCGTAGTGCTCTTCACCGACGGCTGCCGGCGAGAGGATGCGCGAAGTCGAATCCAGCGGATCCACGGCCGGATAGATGCCCATTTCCGAGATGGCGCGGGAGAGTACGGTGGTGGAGTCCAGATGGGCGAAAGTGTTCGCCGGCGCCGGATCGGTAAGGTCGTCAGCCGGTACATATACAGCCTGCACCGAGGTGATTGAGCCGTTCTTGGTCGAGGTGATGCGCTCCTGCAGCTCGCCCATCTCCGAGGCCAGTGTCGGCTGGTAACCCACGGCGGACGGCATGCGCCCGAGGAGGGCCGACACTTCCGAGCCCGCCTGTGAGAAACGGAAAATATTGTCGAGGAAGTAGAGCACGTCCTGGCCCATCTTGTCGCGGAAATACTCGGCCATGGTCAGGGCGGTGAGGCCCACGCGCAGACGCGCCCCGGGGGGCTCGTTCATCTGGCCGTAGACCAGGCAGGTCTTTTCGAGAACGCCGGACTCGGTCATTTCCAGGTAGAGCTCGTTGCCCTCGCGGGTACGCTCGCCCACGCCGGAGACGACGGAGACGCCGCCGTGCGAAGTGGCGATGTTGTGGATCAGCTCCATGATCAGGACGGTCTTGCCGACGCCGGCGCCGCCAAACAGGCCGGTCTTGCCGCCCTTGACATATGGGGCGAGCAGATCGATGACCTTAATTCCCGTCTCGAAGATCTCGTCGGTCGGGGTCAGGTCCTCGAAGGCCGGAGCCGA
>JAENWV010000128.1 GCA_016650015.1 Thermoleophilia bacterium
ACCCTGTGCCGCAAGGGCCGGGCTGTAAGCGTCGGTCTGCACCGTTGCGTCAACCGTAAAGTCCGCCGAACAATCCACAAGAGTTTCATTGCCGAAGAGGCCGCGGACTGTGACCTGATGCACTCCGGCAGTAGCTCCAGCCGGTACATTAAAGCTGAAACTGAAATCTCCACCGGGATCAGAAGAAAGTACCTGACCTAAAAAGCCGGGCGCATCAATCGTATCCCAATAAAACTCAGTTTCCGTATTGCCCATCAAATTGCCACCGGTTGCCATTACGCTGGTACCGGCTACACCGTGAGTGGGAACGAGCGTAAGATTAACGCTGGTACAGGGCAGATTTTGGGCAAAGGCGGAGCTGGTTGCCAGCAGGCTGAATGCCATTACAGCAATTACCATTATTAAAAGCATTCTCAGTCTCATTCGTCTTCTCCTTTTATTGGTTCTGCGCAGTTAATCCACGCCAATTGAGATTTTTCCCGATTAATTGATTGTAAACTATTAGATTTACCAAACCCCGTCAAGCCGCCTTTTCGACGCGTTCAGTTGCCGGCAATGCCTAACCTCATTTCCGCGGCTTTTAGCGTATTTTTCATCAGCATGGCGATGGTCATCGGGCCGACACCGCCGGGAACCGGGGTGATTGCGCGGGCTTTCAGGCTGGCGGCCTCAAAGTCCACGTCACCCACAAGACCATTATCAGTACGATGTATTCCCACATCGATCACGGTTGCGCCCTCTTTGACCATGTCCCCCTTGATCAGCTCTGGTACGCCGACTGCGGCTACCAGCACGTCAGCACCCCGGGTAACCGCGCCGAGATCTTTAGTCCTTGAATGGCAGATCGTGACCGTGCAGTTCTCACCAAGCAGCAGCAGCGCCGCCGGCTTGCCGACGTTATTGCTCCTGCCGACTATGACTGCGTTAGCGCCCTCCAGTTCGGTGCCGCTACGCTTAAGGAGCTCGATCACTCCCGCCGGCGTGCAGGACACAAAGCCGGGCAATCCGATTGCCAGTCGGCCCACGCTTATCGGGTGAAACCCGTCAACGTCCTTATCGGGATCGATGCTCAGGATTACACGGTCCTCGTCGATATGTCCCGGCAGCGGCAGTTGCACCAGCAAGCCGTGTACATCTTCCTGCTGGTTTAGCTTGTCAACCAGCGCCAGCAGTTCAGCTTCGGTAGTCTCGGCCGAAAGGACATGCTTGATCGATTTAAAGCCGATCTCCAGGCAAGCTTTCTCCTTGTTGTTCACATATACCTGGGATGCCGGATCCTCGCCCACCAGCACAACCGCCAGTCCTGGTGTGATACCGTGCTCGGACTCCATCTTCTTCACTTCTTCAGCCAGCTCGGCGCGGATATCGGCCGAGATCTGCTTGCCGTCGATGATTTCTGCTGCCATGGATAATCCTTTCGCTAAAATTTGCCGCTGGGGGTTTCTTACATAATCAGGCGCGATTGCTCGTGCGCTTTTAGCCAGGTTACGCCCCTGCGAGGTCCCAGCTTTTGGAAAGCCGCCTCAGGCGGTAGCGAAAATCTTATCAAAAAGAGGGGTGGCGCCGCCAACGGACGGTGAATCATCGGGTAGTTCGAGCAGGGAATGACCGGCCACTTCGGCCGCGAATAGTCCGGGGTCTTCCGGCAGGGTCGCCACCAAAGGCAACTGCAACCGCTCGATTTCAGGCTGTAAAGCCGCCGCTGATTCCGGTGTGGAGCGGTTGAGCACAAACATCTTCTCGCCCACATCAAGTTTCATCTCATCGGCGAGCTCCAGAACCCGGTGCGCCGCCATCAAACCTCTCATGCCGGCGTCGGAAATCACCAGCAAGACGTCGGTCTTGCGCGTAGTGCGTCGGGAAAGATGCTCCAGACCGGCCTCGTTATCCATGATTACATGACGGTAATCGCCGGCCAGGCCGTCCATGTAACGGCGGATGATGTTGTTGGCAAAACAGTAGCAACCGGCTCCCTCTGGCCGCCCCATGGTCAGCAGGTCGAAGCCGTCACCTTCCGCGAGCGCCTCCTGCATCTTGTACTCCACGAACTGGTCCTTGGTCATGCCGCCGGGGATGTCGCGATCACCGGCGAAGCCCTGCTCGCGGGCTGAGCCGATAGTGATCGGCACCTCGATGCCCAGAGTCAGGCCCATGTTGGAATTCGGATCGGCGTCCACGACCAGCACCGGCGTCTCTCTCTTTTTCACCAGATAACGCACCGCCAGCGAAGCGATAGTGGTCTTGCCGGTACCGCCCTTGCCGGCGACAGCGATGGTAGTCATGAAAACTCACTGATCATCATGATTCTGCCCGCATTTTCATGTAGATTTTTTTCCGGACTCATCGATCGGCTCCTGGCCGAGCCTCGCCAGTATCTTCTCCATCCGCGGGAACCATTGCATATTAGTGTGCGGGAAGAAGAGCGAAGCTATGTATTCGTCCATGAAGAACTGGTTGTCGGACAGTTCTATGTTGGTCATTGTGCGGGCGACATCCTCCGCTGCCTGCTGCATGTCCTTCGAGAAAGACACCAGCCGCGCCCCCAGCAGCGAGCCATTGCCGACAAAGGTGAACCGCTCCGGATTGATCTCCGGGAAAAGGCCGATAGCCGCGGCACGGTCCACTTGCAGATACTTGCCAAAACCGCCGGCGACGTAGACCTGCTCCACTGCGTCCAGGTCCAGGCCAACGCTGTTTAACAGCGTGGTTATACCGGCGTAAATGGCGCCCTTGGCGCGCATCAGATTATCGATATCGGGCTCTGTGATGACAATGTCCTGCCCGGCGGCCGTGAACTCCTGGCTGGCGAGGACATATTCCCAAAGGCCGTCAGCGTTACGACGCAGCCACTGGCCTGCCTTCGCCTCCTTGAACTTGCCGTTCTGGCCGATGATGCCCGCTTCCAGCAACTCCGCCACCGTGTCGATGATCCCTGACCCGCAGATCCCCAGCGCCGGCTTGCCGCCGATCGTCAGGATGTGAGGCTCGCCGGTGGACGGATCGATCTGCACCGCTTCGATAGCTCCCCGGGTAGCCCGCATGCCGTGTTCGATGCCGCCGCCCTCGAAAGCCGGCCCCGCCGAGCATGACGTCGCCACCAGCCATTCGCTGTTGCCGACCACGGCCTCGCCGTTCGTGCCGATGTCGATGTAGAGCGTGATCTTATCGGTCTGAAAAACGCCGGAACCGATGATGCCGCTGACGATGTCACCACCCACATAACTTGATACGCAGGGGAAGGTATACAAGAACACATGATCACAAACGTCGATGCCCAGGTGGCCGGCGCGCACCGGCGGCAGGAAAGTCGCCGCAGGCACGTAAGGCGCAATGCGTATATGTTTGGTATTGACTCCGGTTAGCAGGTGTGTCATTACCGTGTTGCCCGCCGCCACCATATGCGACACCTGACAGCGGTCAACCCCGCCTTTTTCCAGAACTTTCTCGATCACGGCAGTGATGGTCTGCACCACCGCCTCCTGCAGCTTTTTCCTCCCCCCCGCTTTCTGGGAGTGGATGATGCGGGTGATGACATCCTCACCATAGCTGATCTGGCCGTTGTACTCGGAGGCCTCGGCTACCGTTTTGCCCGCCTTTAAATCCAGCAGCTGCGCGTAGACACTGGTCGTGCCAATGTCGAGCACGATGGAAAAATCTTCAGCGGTGCGGTCTCCGGGGACCACCTGTATGACTTTCGGTCCTTTCGGCCGCTCCACCACCGTAACCGTGACCAACCAATCTTCAAGCCGCAGCATCAGCGGCAGGTCTCGCACCACATGGAAATCCACCGACACGTTTTCCAGACCATGCTGGGCCTTAAGCGCCAGCTTCAGCCGATCCAGATCGTTGATGTTGTTGGCTGCGTCCGGTGCGTCGAGCTTCAGCGCGAT
Source organism: Thermoleophilia bacterium (assembly GCA_016650015.1). GTDB lineage: Bacteria > Actinomycetota > Thermoleophilia > BMS3ABIN01 > BMS3ABIN01 > JACRMB01. The sequence goes on from JAENWV010000128.1 coordinate 3,891, forward strand.
CTTCTTTACCACCGGGTCGATCCGCCATCCGGCAACCAGGTCTTCCAGGTCCTGCGCGGTGAGCACGCGTCCAGGACCCGGCCGGCGCTCGTGGGTCAGGGCAACCGCGTCGCCCATCCGCGACTCCTCGGGGATGGCGACCGTCAGGTCCCCCATCACCTTCACCCGGCAGGCCAGCCGCAGCCCGGCCTTGTAATCTTCATCAGAAAGTTTGGCGGATTTGCCGCCCTCGTACTCGCCATCGGTTATCTCGACCTTGCATTTGCCGCAGGCGCCGGTGCCGCCACAGGAGGCGTTGATGTGCACGCCCTCAAGCAGTGCCACCCTGAGCACGTTAGCTTCATGCGGTACGCCATCGCAGACGATGTCGCCGGGCTGAAATGTGATTGTATGTGTAGTTTCTTCAGCCATGGTATTTGTTAAATATATAAGATAGAGGACGGCAAAGGAGGATTCACGATGAGCATGAGCCTTGGCTATTCATATCCCGGTAAACTATCTCGATCCTGTCGACGAGCTCGTCGAACTCCACCGGTTTCAGGTAATAGTCACTGGCCCCGCTGTCCATGCACTCGAGGCCGGCTTCCATCGAGACGTGGCCGGTCAATCGGGAACCGGGAGTTGTTTTATCGCTTTCCTAGAACAGACCTGTGATCCTCCCGGTCTCCACATCGATATCAACATCCACAGCGGCCGGTCTTTCCGACAGACCGGGCATGGTGCTCATGGCGCCCAGGATCGGATAGAGGAAACCGGCGCCGATACTCGGCCGGATATCGCGGATCGGTACCCTGAAACCTGTGGGCCGGTTCTTGAGCGTCGGATCGTGAGAAAGCGACAGATGCGTCTTTGCCATGCAGATCGGCAGCTTGTCATAGCCCGCCTCGGTGAACCGCTTGATCTTCTCCTCTGCCTCCGGCATGTAATCGACTCCGTCAGCGCCGTAGACTCTGGTGGCGATAGTCTCGATCTTTTCCTTGATAGAGGCGCTATCCGGATACAGAAACTGGAAGTCGCTGGGCCGCTCACAGGCTTCAACCA
>JAENWV010000009.1 GCA_016650015.1 Thermoleophilia bacterium
CCGGCTGAGCGCCAGTTGCTGACAGCGGCGGAAAGGCCGATAGTCCTGCTCGAACAACTCCGGGACAGCGATATCTCTCCTGCGGTAGCGCCCCGGCTGCGGCATCTGGGCGTGATGCTCCCCTGCTCGCCGTTGCACTTTCTGCTGATGCGCGAATTGCAGCTGCCGCTGGTGATGACCAGCGGCAATCTTACAGAAGAGCCAATATGCCGTACCAACTCCGAGGCTCAGAGCCGCCTGAACGGGATAGCGGATCTTTTCCTCTGCCACGACCGGCAGATCGTTTCCACTTACGACGACAGCGTGGCCATGATCGTGGATGGCGAGCCGGCGCTCGTCCGCCGGGCACGGGGCTACGCCCCTTTACCCGTGAAACTGCCGGTGCCATCAGAACCGGTGCTCGCCGTTGGCGGTGAATTGAAGAACACTTTTTGCCTGACCCATGGTGATGACGCTTTCGTCTCCCAACATATCGGTGATCTGAAGGATGTGGAGACACTGCTTCATTTTGAGCGTACCGAGGCACTTTACGAGCGTCTGTTTTGTGCGTGTCCCGATCACCTGGCCTGTGATAACCACCCCGATTACCTCTCGACCAGCTATAGCATCGAACGGGATATTGACCCGGTCAGAGTTCAACATCACCAGGCTCACATAGCCTCCTGCCTGGCGGAAAACGGCTTCCTGGACAGGGCGATGGGCGTGGCGCTGGACGGCACCGGCTTTGGTGATGATGGCGGCATCTGGGGCGGGGAGTTTTTCGTCGGAAGTCTGGAGCAGGGCTTCAGGCGGGCGGCGCATTTTGAAAATATGCCGCTGCTGGGCGGCGAAGCCGCTATTCGCGAGCCGTGGCGAATGGCTCTGGCGGCTACCTGGGAGTATTCACCTGACGACATCAATTTTGTTGCTGAGAGGTTTGAGATTCCGGGTAAGAAACTGGCTTTGCTGATTCGCCAGCTGGAAGCGGGGCTGAACTGTCCGAAGACTTCCAGTTGCGGCCGTTTATTCGATGCCGTGGCCGCGTTGACGCTGAAGCGCCACGACATCAGTTACGAAGCCCAGGCGGCCGTCGAGTTCGAAGCGCTGGCATTTGACACCGGCGAAGAAGAAACTTTCGGGCCGGAAGGGCTGCCAGACCGGCGAAGGCCGGGAATAGCGGCTGGCGTAGAGCTGGTGGAGACTGCCGCTGGCCTGGCAACCGGGGATCTCAGCTCACGGCTGGGTTCCGTTTCCTACCGCTTTTCGATCGATCGAAGCTTCACCCCCTGGATCATCTCGCCGGCGCAGGTCATCAAGCGGGTAATCCGTAACCTGTCGCAGGGTGAAAGTCCGAATAAAATTTCCCGGCGCTTTCACCTGGGGCTGGCGGAAGCTATAGTACGAACGTGCCTGGGCTTGGCGGAACTAAACGGACTTTCCGCTGTAGCGCTCAGCGGAGGCGTTTTTCAGAACCGGCTGCTGCTGGAGCTGGTCCGCGCCGGTCTCGTCCGTGAAGGTCTCGAGGCGCTCATTCACCGGCAGCTGCCCTCCAACGACGGCGGCATATCTTATGGGCAGGCGGCGATCGCCTCATACAAGTATCGCGACCTATCCTTGGACTGAATGAATACCTGGGGCTGAACAGATACGGTTTCATATCGGAACCGAATATTTTCGAAAGAAAGGTTTGACGAATGTGTTTGGCTATTCCGGCAAAGATAGTAAATATAGACAATCAGTCAGCCACCGTCGAGGTGGGCGGCGTCACGCGACAGGCCTCGATAGTGCTACTGCCGGATGCCCGGCTCGGTAACTACATACTGATTCATGCGGGCTTCGCCATTTCCCTGGTAGACGAGGCAGAGGCGCTGGAAACCATCAAACTTTTTCAGCAGCTGTCTGAAGGCCTGGACGGCGAAAACGGCCCTGAGCCCGTCCAGTAGCTCATGCCGCTTCCCTTTCTCGATGATTTTCGTCAGGGCCAGCATGTCAGGGCTCTCCTGGAGCAGCTGGCGGAACACGCCGCAACTCTTGAACGCCCGGCGCGGATCATGGAAGTATGCGGCACTCACACCATGGCCATCTCGCGCCATGGCATCCGCCAGGCGATACCTGAATCATTGGCGCTCATCTCGGGGCCCGGCTGCCCGGTCTGCGTTACCGCCAACGCCGACATCGACGCCTTTATCGAGATAGCCCTCCTGCCCAACGTCATTGCCACTACCTTCGGCGATATGTTACGGGTGCCCGGGACCAGGATGGGACTGGCCCAGGCCCGCGGCCAGGGCGCCCGGGTGCAGATCGTTTACTCGACTCTGGACGCTCTCAAGCTCGCCCGGGAGAATCCCGACGCGACCGTTATTTTCTTCGGTATCGGTTTCGAGACCACGGCGCCAACTGTAGCCGCCGCCCTGGTCGAGGCCCACGAAAGCAACATCGATAATTTTATGGTTCTGTCCGCCCACAAGGTTGTGCCACCGGCGTTGGCGGCGCTCTGCGCGACGCCCGGTTTGGCCGTCGACGCTTTTCTCTGCCCGGGCCATGTGACGGCGATCATCGGCCCTGAAGCTTACAGACAGGTGGTAGATGATTTTGGCATCCCTTGCGTAATCGCCGGTTTCGAACCGGCGGATATTCTGCAGTCGCTGACGATGCTGATCGACCAGATCGCCGCCGGGCGTTCCGAAGTCGAGTTACAGTACAGCCGTGGCGTCCGGCCGGAGGGAAATCCGACCGCGATGGCGATGATTGACAGGGTTTTTGAGCCCTGTGACGCCGAATGGCGAGGGCTGGGCGTCATCCCGGGCAGCGGTCTGGCTATCCGCGAGGAGTTTGCCGCCCATGACGCCGCCCGCCGGTTCCCGGTTGATGTCAGCTATTCCCGGGAGCCCGCCGGTTGTCTCTGCGGCGCCATCCTTACCGGCATAAAATCACCGCGCGACTGCCCGCTCTTTAGCAGGGGCTGCACACCCGACCACCCCATAGGGCCCTGCATGGTCTCCTCGGAAGGCACTTGTGCCGCTTATTTCCAGTATGAGATCTAGAAAGATGTTTTTAATGGTCCGCATGATTTGAGCAAACAACCCGACAGTCGCATTCTGCTGGCCCATGGCAGCGGCGGCCGGCTAACCCACGAGCTGATCGAGCAGGTTTTCGGCAAGACTCTGGCAAACCCGATCCTCGACCGCATGGACGACGCGGCCACTTTCGATATCGAAGGGCGTCTGGCCTTCACCACCGACAGCCATGTGGTCTCCCCCATCTTCTTCCCCGGCGGCGATATCGGCCGCCTGTCGCTGACCGGCACGGTCAACGACCTGGCCATGATGGGGGCGAAGCCGCTATATATCTCTGCCGGCTTTATCATCGAGGAAGGGCTGCCGGTTGCCGACCTCGAAACGATCGTAGCCTCCATGGGCGACACGGCACACGAGGCTGGCGTCCAGGTGGTCGCCGGCGATACCAAAGTGGTCGAGCGTGGAGCCGCCGATGGCATCTTCATCACTACCAGCGGCATCGGATTGATCCCGCCTGGTGTACAAATCTCCGCTACAGGAGCAATGCCGGGCGACGCTATTATCGTCAGCGGCGCGATCGGCGACCACGGAGCCACCATTCTCAGCAAGCGCGAGGGAATGGATTTCGATGTCGAGCTGCAGAGTGACTGCGCGCCTCTTGGAGGACTTGTGGCCGACATGCTGGCGGCCGCTCCCGGCATCCATGTGTTGCGCGACCCCACCCGCGGTGGCGTGGCGGCGACACTGAACGAGATCGCCGCATCTTCAGAAGTTGATATTGAGATCGAGGAAGAGAGGATTCCCTACCGGGCTGAAGTTCGCGCTGTCTGTGAACTGCTGGGTCTCGATCCGATGGTGCTCGCCAACGAGGGCAAGCTGGTGGCGTTTGTCGCCGCTGAAGACGCCGGGCAAGTGCTCGAGGCCATGAAGAAAAATCGCTACGGTAGCCTGGCCACGAAAATCGGCCGCGTCAGGAAAATCGAATCATCCCGCCCCCGCGTCTATGCCCGCACCGTGCTGGGCAGCCGCCGCATCCTCTCAATGCCCACTGGCGAGCAGCTGCCGCGCATCTGCTGACGCCGCCGCCCCCTCTACGTCACCTCGAAGAGCTGCACCGCCGCGGGATTGGGCAATCCGTGCGTCTGGTCCTGGTAAGTGCGGCCCTTGATGCTGACAAAATACCAGGAGCCGATCTCCATGGTTCCGGCTCGGTCGTCAAAGGGTAACGAACGCGCCAGCAGGATCTGCGACGGATTCCCGGACCGCGCCTCCGGCAGGTAGTCGCGCCACGTTTCCGGCGGCACGGAAACGAGTTTGAGATCCGGTCTTTGTCCGTCCACTTTTTGCGCGTACACAAGCCCAGGGTAGGCGTCCCAGTTAGCCAGAATCACCGCGCCGGGCTTAGCCTGGCTGAAGACCCAGTCGTCATACTGCCGCATTCCCATGTCATTGTGATGGTTGACGAACAGCCATATTCCGGGTATTCCCAAAGCCAGAACTGTAAAATATATCGCCCCGGTGACCAGCACGGGCAGCTGTTTGAAGCGGGGCATGTCCAGATAGATATCCGCTACCGTCATCACCAGATAAACAGAAAAACCCGTCCAGATGGAAAAGTAGAGCAATACCGGCAGGTAGTACTGGACATAGATGCCACTGATAATAAAGACGATGGTCATGTGGGCTACAGCGCCAATAAGCAGCAAGAGGAGCAACCGCCTGGATGGCCCCAGGCGCTTCAACACGGCCGGATAGAGCAGTGTGATTGCCGGCCCGAAAACCAGGAAAGCATAGGATGGAAAATATCCTTTTCTGATGACCTCGGTCAGCCGCTCTTTCAACTGTTCCTCTCCCGGAATCCTGGTGGCGAAGGTTCCAGTGCTTCGGGCTTCGCTGACGGTTACGAACCGGTACAGGGATGAGACCGAATATCCACCGGCTGGTAGCGGACGGACGGGTTCATGGAGCTTCTCAGTGGCAGATAGGCGTAAATAGCAAGCCCCAACCCGAGCAGAAGCAGGGCGATCAACATCGGTTTGAGCCTGAGGACCTTTCGCCAGGGACCGAGGACAAAGAGACCCGCGGCGAGAACCGGAGTGAAATACAGGAGCGAGGGATGATACGCGAGCCCGGCACCAGTCAGCAAGGCCCCGCACCATACCACCCTGACATCACCACGCCTCTGCCATAGAAGCAAGATGATCAGCAGCACGGCGATGGTCGTCGGCACGGCGTTATACGGTTGCGCCACCGATGCATGAGCCCACCACTGGCCTCCCAGTCCCAAAGTCGCCGCCGAAATAAGCGCGGGCAACCAGCGATCGAGCAGCATGATGACAAAGATGAAAACCGCCACGACGCCGGCGGCGCCCACCACGGCCGAGACCAGGTTGACCCGCGCCGCCTCCGTGCCAAAGGGGATATGCGTGAATAGCCAGGCGATGATGGTATAGAGCGGCGAGCCCGGCGAATGGCTGATACCCAGCGTCGCCCCGGCCGCCTGCCAGTCGCCAGAGTCATGGCCGAGCACATCCGGCGCCAGGGTGATTCAGTAGAGGCTGAAAAAAGCGATGCCGACAACAGCGGCCCCGATTTTTCGGGGCCGGGTCAGGATGCCACTGTTCAATGAGCCTGTGCTGCCCATGAGATATGGTTAATAAAGGTCGTCCCCGCCTGCCGGGTTTTCCCGGTTTTCCTGATCCGAATGGCTGGTCTCTGTGTAAGCTTCCGGCTCCAGGCTGTCCGCAGCTTGCTGCCGCTGCCGCGGCGCCTCGTTCAGAATTCTCTCGAGATCATCCTCGCCGATCAGAACCCGCCGGGGCTTGCTGCCCTCGTAGCCGCTGATGACCCCTCTGCGCTCCAGCATGTCGATGAGCCGTCCGGCTCGGGTATAGCCCACGCGCAGGCGGCGCTGAAGAATGGAGACCGAAGCCGTGCCAGCCTCGACCACCAGCCGCATGGCGTCGGGAAGCAGCTCATCCTCGTCGGCCGGCAACTTTTCCTCGTTGTCGGTTTCCTTGCCTTCCAGCAGCTCGAAGTCAAAATCAGGCTGTTTCTGGCTCTTGCAACGATCGGTGAGCAGCTTGATCTCCTCCTCGGAGATGTAGGCGCCCTGGACACGCCGGAGTTGTGAAGATCCCAGCGGCCGGAAGAGCATGTCACCCTGTCCCAGCAGGCTCTCGGCGCCGTTGGTGTCGAGGATGACCCGTGAGTCGATCTGCGATGAAACCGCGAAGGCGATGCGCGAAGGCACGTTTGCCTTGATCATGCCGGTAATGACGTCCACCGATGGACGTTGGGTCGCCAGCACCAGGTGGATGCCCACGGCGCGGGACTTCTGCGCCAGGCGGATGATGGCGCCCTCGACGTCCGCCGGCGCGACCATCATCAGATCGGCCAGCTCGTCAACCACCAGGATTATGTAAGGCAACGGCTTCTGATCCCGGCGGCGGCGCACCTTGTTCAGCTCGTCCAGCTGCTTGGCTCTGGCCAGCTGCATCTGGCCATAGCGCGATTCCATCTCCTCGACCAGGTTGGCGAGTACATTGGTCGCGTCCTTCATCACCGTGACAACGGGAGTCAGCAAATGAGGAATGCCTTCGAAATGGCTGAGCTCCACTCGTTTGGGATCGATGAGAATCATGCGAACCTCGTCGGGAGTGCAGCGCAAGAGAATCGAGGAGACCATGCAGTTGATGCAGCCGCTCTTGCCCGAACCTGTGGTGCCGGCGACCAGCAGATGCGGCATTTGCGTAAGATCAGCGTAAACCGGCTTGCCAGCGATATCCTTGCCCAGCCAGGTCATCAGCGGACCAGAGTTTTTGGGGAAATCCTTGTAAATATCGCCAAGGGTCACCATGTTCGGGTTGATGTTTGGTACCTCGACACCGACAGCCGACTTGCCGGGAATGGGAGCCAGGATCCTGATATCCGTTGTCGCCAGGGCGTAGGCGATATCGTTCTTGAGGGTGCTGACCTTGTTGACCTTGATGCCCGGCGCCAGCTGCAGCTCGTAGCGGGTCACCCGCGGGCCGTTCTCGGTGCCGACAACCCGGGCCTCGATGCCGAAACTTGCCAGCGTTTCCTCGAGCACTCTGCTTACCCGGTCGCGGCTGTCTCCCGACTGCCCCTTGCGCTCAGCGCTCTTCCGCAACAGTTCGCGCTCGGGCAAAACATAGACCGCCGCCTGCTCCTTCTCCTCTTCGGTGATGGGGAAAAGCTCCTCCTGAACCGCTGTGGGCTCTTCGCCGATATCGGCGAATTCATCGATGCCGGTCTTCAGCGTTTCATTGCTGCCGGCCGCTTCACTATCGCTTCCCGGTTCCACCAGCGCCAGCGCCGGCTTGCCCTGGTATATATCGGGGAAGGTCTGAGCGCCGTCCAGGGGCGCTTGTTCACCGCCGGCGCCGCTCATCATGGCTTCACCGATAGCCGGACGCCCGGACAGCGCCGCGGGATCGACGCCAAAAGGTGTCGGCCCGGCTGAATCAGCAGCTGCGCCGGCCAGGGCGACCGCACCGCCGTCGCTTGCTTGCGCTGCGCCGGGAGCCGCAGGGCGTCTCTCAGTCAAGGTATGCCCCAGCTGCCTGCCTGTCCGCCCCGCGGTCAGGGCAGCTTTCCTGGCACGGGAACCGGTCGCCATCAGCACAAGCCGCACCGAGGCGCCGGTAATCAGGAAGAGGGATGAAATCATCAGGAATATCACCGCTATCGAACTGCCGGCGTCGCCGAGCAGCGACCCGGTCAGCCAGTAGAGCCCGTCGCCCACCAGTCCGCCATGGGCGCTGAAATATTCACTCTGGAAAAATTCTTCATGGGGAGCTTCGGAGCCCAGAACAGACAGGGTATTGGCGCCGAAGACGATAAACAGTCCCGCCAGCAGCAGCCCGACGCCGATCTGAAAACCGCGCGGCCCCTTGGGCGCTTCGGGAAAAATCAGGTAGATACCAGCCAGTATGCATGCGGGCGGCGCCAGAAAAGCGAGGACGCCGAAGAGATAGCGCAGAGCGTCATCAGTGGCGCTGCCGACTATCCCGCCGGACCAGCCCAGATAAAGCAGCAGCGCCAGAAAGCAGCCGGCCAGCGCCAGCGCCAGTCCACCCAACTCCCGCAGATGACGCAGGTCCAGCGCCCCAGCTGAACCCCGGGCCTTGCGCCGGGGAGCCTTTTGCCGCCTGGTCTTCGCGGTACTTGCCTTTTTTCCCGCTTTTCCTGCCATCCCGTCTCCCCTTGACGACAATGAACTCCAGGCTGCCCAGGAGTCTCCGGCTAGACCTCGACAATGACCGCCATGATCAGTGGCCGTTTCTTGGTCTTCTTGTAGAGGTATTTTGCCAGCCGGCTGTGGATATGCTCCTGCAGGATACCCGGGTCAGCAATTCCCTGCCGGGCGCTGGCGCTGAGAATATCCTTCACCAGGTTGGAAACTTCCTTCATCAGTTGCCGCCGGTTGCCCATGTAGACAAAGCCCCTGGCGGTGATATCGGGCGTGCCGACCATAGAGCCATCCCGCTCGGCGATGGGGGCTACCACTATAAAGGTGCCGTCACGCGCCAGTTTTTTCCGGTCGCGCAGGGTGACATCCTGGATGTCGCCCACTTCCAGACCGTCCACAAAAGTCATGCCGGCGTCAATCTTGGCCACAATTCTAACCTGACCGCCGGACGCCTGAACCACGTCGCCGTTGGAGGCCATGATGATGCGCTTCTTGTCCATCCCGAGCTCCTGTGCCAGCTCCGAATGAAAGTAAAGGTGCCGGTATTCGCCGTGGATCGGCATGAAATACTTTGGCTTGGTCAGGTTGATGATCATCTTGAGCTCCTCGCGGGAGGCGTGCCCCGACACGTGCACTGGCGCCACCCCTTCGTAAACCACCCGGACACCCTGCTTGAACAGGCGGTTAATTACGGTATGGACGCTCACCTCGTTGCCCGGTACCGGACGAGCCGAGAGGATCACCGTGTCACCCGGTTCCAGCTTTACTTTTTTATGGTCGCCAAAAGCCATGCGGGTCAGCGCCGCCAGCGGCTCACCCTGGCTGCCGCTGGAAAGAATAAGCACGCGGGACGGCTTGTGATCTGCTATCTCCCCCATGCTGATCAGCATGTCCTCGGGGATAGTCAGGTAGCCCAGCTCCCGGGCGATCTGACAGTTGCGAACCATCGAGCGGCCGACGATGGCCAGTTTGCGTCGATGATGGCGCGCCACATCGACAATCTGCTGAATCCGGTGGATGTGCGAGGCGAATGACGCGGCAATGATTCTTCCATGCGCCCGGCTAAAGGTCTCCTCCAGGGTCTTGCGGACCGAAATCTCCGGCCCGGTGACTCCCTCGACCTCAGCGTTGGTGCTGTCCGATAGCAGCAGCAGTACCCCTTCTTTGCCCAGCTCACCGAATTTGCCCATGTCGGTACGGCGCTTGTCGATGGGATTGGGGTCCAGCTTGAAATCGCCCGTGTGCACAACCGTGCCGACCGGTGTTTTTACCGCTACCGCCACGCCATCGGGAATACTGTGGGTGACGCTGATGAATTCACACTGGAAGGGGCCGATCTTTTGTGGTGTGCCCGCTACGATCTCACGCAGGTCGATCGTCCCGGCCAGCCCGTGCTCCTCAAGCTTGTTACCGACCAGTCCCAGCGTCAGGCGTGTGCCATAGACCGGAACATTGATCTCCCGCAGGAAGAAGGGCAGCGCCCCCACGTGATCTTCGTGGCCGTGGGTCAGAAGCACCGCCTCGACCTGGTCGGCCCGCTCCCTGATGTAGCTGAAATCAGGGATGATCAGGTCGATGCCCAGCAGCTCGTCCTTGGGAAAACTGAGCCCGGCATCGATGATCAGCATTCGTCCCTCATACTCCATCACCATCATGTTCTTGCCGATCTCGCCGAGACCGCCGAGCGGGATTATTTTCAATTTAGGTTTTTCTGAAATGAGAAATCTCCATTTCCGCGACAATCAGTGATATGGCATCCATGGCAGCATTGCCCGTGAGCAGAAATCTGCCCTGCTAAATGATTTCGCTTTCCGCGGGTAAAATCCTGCCGGAGGCAGGGTTTGCCTAGGCCCGCCGTTAAACCAGCTCAAGCTGGTCCAGCACGCGCCGAAGCTCGGCTTTTTCATCCTCGGTGGCCGGCACCAGCGGCAGACGCACGTCGCCGACCTTGTGGCCCATCATGTTGAGGGCCGCCTTGATCATGATCGGGTTGGCGGTGATGAAAAGGACGTCGTAGAGAGGCTTGAGCCGGTCGTCGATAGCCCGCGCCTCCTCGATTTTGCCGGCGCGGAAGAGCTCCACTATCTGTTTCATCTGGGGTCCGACAATGTGGGAGGCCACGCAGATGCCGCCCCAGCTGCCCATTTCCAGCAGCGGAAAAAGCATATCGTCGTTGCCGGCGTAAAGGCCTATGTCACATAGCTGTGAGAGCCGGCGCGACTCCTCGAGGTCGGGGTTGGCCTGCTTGACGGCGATGATGTTCTCGATCTCGTTGAGTTCGCAGACGGTGTCCGGGTCGATATTGATGACGCAACGGCCCGGGATGTTGTAAAGGATGACCGGCTTGCCGTCGGCGGCATCCGCCAGCGCCTTGAAATGCTCGATCAGACCCGCTCGCGGCGGCTTGTTGTAGTAAGGCGTTACGGCCAGAATCGCGTCGATGCCCTTTTCGCTGGCGCGCCGGGTGAGTTCGATACTGTGGGCAGTATCATTTGAACCGGTGCCGGCTATGACCGTGCCGCGCCCGGCGACGGCATCGCATACCACGCGGATCATGTCGATCTTCTCGTTGTCGGTCAAGGTCGGCGACTCGCCGGTAGTACCACTTACCACCAGCCCATCCGATCCGTTCTCGACCAGGTAGCTGGCCAGAGCGGCGGTGCCATCGAAGTTCACCGTTCCATCCTTGTGGAACGAGGTGACCAAGGCTGTAAGTATGTCTCCAACGGAACTATTCATATTTATCCTCAAAATCGGTAGTGATTTCTCCGGTTGCCACAGGCTTCTCCGGCCCGCGTGAACCATCTATTATTTCAGATTTACATTATCTTCTCCAGCCCGATGACCAGACCGTCTTCCAGGTCCGCCACCCGGCGAATCGCCAGAACCACTCCCGGCATGAACGACTCTCGGGAAATCGCGTCATGGCGCAGGGTAAGAGTCTGCCCCTGGCCGCCGAAGATTATCTCCTGGTGCGCCACCAGCCCGGGCAGGCGGACACTATGGATGGGTATGCCCTTATGGACGACGCCACGGGCGGCGTGGCCTTCCGGCCCCGGCGGCTCTGGTGATTCGACGCGCGCGTCGGCGATCAGCTCCGCGGTTCTGAGTGCTGTCCCTGAGGGCGCATCCAGCTTCTGATCATGGTGGAGCTCGACGATTTCGCAATGGGGCATATAGCGGGCGACGGCCGTGCTGACCTCCATCATCAAAACGGCGCCGATGGCGAAATTCGGCGCCAGAAAACAATTGCGGCCACTGGACCTGGTCTCAGATTCGATGCCGGTCAATTGCGACTCACTCATTCCCGTGGTGCCGACGACGCAGTGGAGGTCGGCTTTCAGGCAGGCCATGACATTATTGAAAACGGCGGCAGGCTGGGTGAAATCAACGGCGACGTCCAGCTCCTCCTTTTCCAGGCAATCCGCCAGGGAAGAGTAGAGGGCCACCCCTTCCATCCTGAAAGCATCCCGGGCGCCGGCATCGGCAAAGGCGATATCGACCGCCGCCGTCAGCTTCAGATCATCCTCGGCGGCGACGGCGTCGCAGGTGGTGCGGCCCATCTTGCCGAGGGCGCCGTTAACCAGCACTCTTATCATTTGTGCTCCTCCCCGTTATTTTTTACGGTCCGCCGCCATCTCGGCTACCAGCGCCAGCGGCGCGATATCCAGCTCCGACGATGCGACCTCAAGCGCTTCGATAGCGCGGGATACCTGCTCGCGAGCCTGCCGTACGGCCTCATCCAAAGCGCCGGTCGCCTGGACCTTGCGGCAAATTGAATCGATCCCGGAGTCCGTCAGCTCACCGCCGAGCCGTTCAATCAGAGTCGCGTCCCTCGCCAAGGCGATCAACAGAGGCAGTGTTACGGTACCGTCACGAAGGTCGGCGCCGACGCGTTTGCCCAGCTCGGCGAACTCGCCGCTGAAATCGAGTATATCGTCAGCGATCTGAAAAGCCAGCCCCAGCCGCAGACCAAACTCTTCCATGGCCTTGACGGTCTCCTGCGAACAGCCCGACAGCAGCGCCCCCATCATGCACGCCACGGAAAACAGGCTGGAGGTCTTGAGCCGGCAGCGTTCCATGTAACCCGCCGTCGTCAGGGAAAAATCGCCTGTCTGCTGCCGCTGGGCCAGCTCGCCCAGGCTCAGGTCGAGACTTGCCCGCGACAGCATGGATATGGCCCGGGTTGACCTGGCGCCGGTTAAAATACCGAACGCAGAGGAAAAAAGATAGTCGCCGGCGGCCATGCTCATTAGGGAGCCATATTTCGCCGCCAGTGTCGGCCGGCCGCGTCTGAGCTCGGCTCCGTCGAGGATATCATCATGGACCAGCGTCGCCATATGCACCAGCTCTACCGCCGCAGCGGCGGAGTAAAGGTCTTCGCCGATCGTTTCCCCGAACTGTGCCGCCAGGAAAACCAGCAGCGGCCGCAACCGCTTGCCGCCGGCCTCGAGAGTCAGCGAGCAGGCCTCACCAATCTTGCCCCCCGGCTCAGCGGTGGCCAGTGCAAGGCGGCGTTCGCACTCCGCCATCGGTGCAGCATACCGGGCCCAGTGCCGGGCTTTGAAAAGTTCTATCGGAGACTTGGACACACCCGTGGCCGCGGAGTCTCTTTCTGAATCGGAGACAACCGGCTGTTCGGGCGTTTTCAAACTGTCCCCCAATGCACGGCGATGATGCTGCCCGCCATGAGCCGGTAGCTTACATCCCTGAGCCCCGCCTGCTCCATGATGCCCTTGAGTACCGGCGCCGGGGGAAAACGCCGGACCGATGACGGCAAATAGGCGTAGGCGGAGTTATGCCGCCCCACCAGACGGCCCACGGCCGGCACCAGCCGGTCGAACCAGATACCATAAAAACGCTTGAACGGCTCACGCGAAGGCTGGGTTATCTCCAGGCAGACCACTCGGCCGCCCGGCTTCACTACCCGGGCCATCTCAGCGAAAACGCCAAGGATATCCTCGATATTGCGCACACCGAAACCGACAGTGGCCGCGTCAAAATTATTGTCGTCAAATTCGATCCGGGTGGCGTCACCCCAGCGAAAATCCACCGGCTTGCCGTTACCTCTGGCTTTATCGCGGGCCACTTCCAGCATGCGTTGGCTGAAGTCGATACCGGTTACCGATCCAAGCGGCCCCACGGCGTCGAAAAGCGCAAAAGAAAAGTCCCCGGTGCCGCAGCAGACATCGAGGGCTGAATCGCCATTCGCCAGCGCTGCCAGCTCCACCCCCCGCCGCCGCCAGCTATGGTGCATGCCGGCGGTCATGATTGTGTTCATCAGGTCATAACGGCGGGCGATGCCGCCGAACATGGCTCGCACGCGTCCGGGTTCGGGATCGGCAAAAGATGAGTTGGGCCTGGCGGTCGTCATCAGCTCACCCCTCCCAGTGTTGAAAAAGACTGTTCGGTATCTGCAGCGTGTCCAGCACCTTGCCGGCAACGAAATCCACGAGGTCATCGACCGTCCGCGGATAATGATAGAAGCCGGGCATGGCCGGCACGACCAGCGCCCCGGCCCGTTTGACCCGCAACATATTCTCAAGGTGTATCTCGCTCAGCGGGGTCTCACGCGGCACCAGCACCAGCGGTCTTGATTCCTTCAGCATGACATCCGCGACCCGGTGGATGAGATTACGCGTGACGCCTGCCGCGATGCTCGCCAGGGTCGACATCGAACAGGGACAGATGATCGCCGCCCCGGCCAGCGAGCTGCCGCTGGCAAAAACATCCGCCATCGTCCGCGGATCAGCCAGCTGGATCCCGGCGGCGCCGATTTCGTGGCGCTCCAGAAAGGCTTCGACCAGCGCATCGCGCCCGGCGGCCTCATCGACGTCAAGCCGCTCCTCGTAACGAACAACTTCCAGAGCGCCTTCAGAGATGCAGGCGGTGATTTCGTGTTCGGTCCGGGCGAGGGCTTGAAGCAAACGACCGCCGTAGAT
This sequence comes from Thermoleophilia bacterium, assembly GCA_016650015.1. Classification (GTDB taxonomy): domain Bacteria; phylum Actinomycetota; class Thermoleophilia; order BMS3ABIN01; family BMS3ABIN01; genus JACRMB01. Next base: position 14,154 of record JAENWV010000009.1, read on the forward strand.
GGAGCCGCTGGCGCCGCTGATGCCAACAAAAATCTTCATGGTAATAAAGTTTAGCGGAGGCGGCAGACAATTGAAAGAATCACTACGATCCTCAGAGAAGGTTTTGTCGGTAGTTGCGGTCATCCAGGCCGCGGACACCCTATGGCGCCTTGACCTTCCCCGCGTCAAGCAAGGCACGCAGTTCACGGGCATTCTCCAGCGCGTACCCCCAGGCATCGTTGTTGAAATAGGCGTAGATGTCGGCGCCCTCCGCAACCAGGACCTGAATTCGCTCGGCCCATCCTTCGAGCTGACCCGGTGAATAGCGCCCATCATCTTCCCCGAGATGAAATCGCAGGTAGGTCCAGCCGGTGGTAAGCACAACATCTTGCGGCCATTCAGGATGGTCGCCGATGCAAAGCGCGGCGTCCGCCCGCTCCAGGATGTCGTAAACCTTCGGACAAAACCAGCTCTCATGCCGGAACTCGAAAGCGTGTCGCCAGCTTCCCGGCAGCGCCCCGGCAAAAGCCGCGAGCCGGTCGTCGTCCCGCTTCATCTGCGGCGGCAGCTGCCAGAGCACCGGACCGGCTTTCTCTTCCAGCCTGCCGATAAGATCAAAGAAGCGGTCAAGTGGTTCGCCGGTATCCCCCAGCCGCTTGATATGTGTGAGAAAGCGGCTGCCTTTAACAGCGAAACAAAATCCCGCCGGCGTGATCCCAGCCCAGTTCTCCACCTGTCCGGGCTTGGGCAGGCGATAAAATGTGGCATTCACCTCAACTGTGTCGAAGCTCCGCCCATAAAATTCCAGCCAGTCCTTCTGCCTTAATCCCTTCGGGTAAAAAAGCTCACGCCAGTGGCTGTAACTCCATCCCGAAGTGCCAATGCGTATCTCAGGCGCCGGCGACATCAGCCCCCAGTCGTACCGGTGTCCTCGCCTGGCAAGGGGAGACCCAACCCCGGCGATCTGACCGGACGGGCCACTACTACCTTTCCCTTGCCCTGAGCCTTGGCCTGGCGGAGCGCCCAGCCCGCCCGCTCCAGAAGCTGGTTGGCGTCGCCGGCATGGGCGGGAAACTCGGCGATGCCCATGCTGATGGTTATGACGGTTTCTCCTTCTGAAAAGAACGGCTCCGCCTGGATCGCGGCAAGGATCCGCCTGGCCACATGAACAGCGTCGGCTTCCTCGGTGCTGCCGCTGATGACTCCCACCTCGAACAGAAGCACGGAAAACTCGTCACCGCCGGAACGGGCCGTGACATCGATCTCCCTGACCTCTGACTGAATAATGCGGGCGATCGTTTTCAGGGCGCGGTCACCCACGTCATGGCCTGACCTTTCGTTGAATGCCTTGAAACTGTCAAGGTCCATGACCAGAAGCGACACCGGCCGATCGAACCTCTGGCTTCGGGCGACTTCGCGACTCACCACTTCGGAAAAATATCGATGGTTGTGTAAATCAGTAAGACTATCAATCAGGGAAGCACGCTTGGTTTCCTGCAGCAGCCTGGCGTTATCCAGCACCAGCCCCAGTTGGCGCGTTACCGGTTCCAGCAGCTCCACATCCTCGCGCGAGAAGGCCGATGGCTTGAAGCTGCCCAGATTGACCGTGCCCAGCACCTGCCCCTGGGAAATCAGCGGGAAGAAAACAGCCGAGCGGATGCCTTCTTCGATCAATAGCTTGTCCGTGGGATATTCTTCCCCGTCGATCTCGTCGCGGATCAGCGGCTGGCGGCTATCGATGACCTTGCCCACCGGCAGCGCGTCCTTGGGAAGTTTCAGCCCCTCACCCATCCAGGAACGGCTGGCCTCGGTCTTCATGGCCACGATCTCCACCTCGTTCGCCTCCGGTCGCCACAAGGCCAGGCTCGCCTGATCAAAATCGATCAGGCTTGAAGCGTGCAGCACAAATGAATCGTAGACACCGCTGATGCCGTCGTCGGAGCCGACGTCGCGTGTGATTTCCGCCATGAGCTCGAACTGTTCCCGGTCGCGACCGAGTTCGCCTGCCAGCTGTGCGTTTTCAATAGCGGCGGCAATCCGGTCCGCGGCGACGATCAAAGAATCCTTTTCCTCTTCCGTGTAATGATGCGGCGTGAATGTGCCGAGAGTCAACATCCCCAGTATCTGCTCACGCTGAAGCAGCGGCAGGCTGATCAGAGTCCTGGCATTGAGAGATTTGAGATGGATGTTGGTCGCCCGGCTGTCGGTTGTCAGATCTTCAGCGACAGCGATGTATCTCCCGGCATAGGCGCGTCCGATGATTCCTTCACCCACCCGGGTTGAAAGCTTTGCGTGGGCCACCGGCTGCAGGCCGTAGGTAACCTGCGCCGCCAGAATTTCACCAGTAGCGTCCGCCATGGAAACCAGGCCGAAGTCGGCGCCGACAAAGGACGCTGCCGACTCCAGAAGGTTTTGCGTCATCTCCGAGAGGTGCACTGATGAAAGTGCCGCCTCGGAAAGCGATACCAGACCCGCCAGCTTTTCACTGCGGGTGCGAGCTTCGCCATAGGCTGTTTCCAGCTGCTCCTCACGCTCGCTCAGCAGGTAGTTCATCGCGTAGAAGTTCTCGGTAATCTCCTGCACCGGATCGGCGGTCGCCGCCTGGTACACCTCGCACAGCCGGCAGTCCTGCAGCTTGCGGGCAAACTTGCCCTGTACCTTGCGACGGCAAAAGGTGCCGGCGATCAGCCAGCAACGGGAATGCTCGAGGCCGTGGGCGGGACAGTCTTCCTTGTCACAGTTAAGCCGCTGCCAGCAGGTAACCAGCGATGGTTCCTCAAACGACGGAGTGCGGCTCTTTTGCGTGGTGGCGCCATACATTAGCTCGTTTACACGCTGACGCGCCTCGTCCAGACGGTTGCCCCATTGATAAACCAGGTTTTCACGGTAGGCGAGCAAGGCCATGCCGGCGGCAAAAATGGGTACCAGTACAATAAGGACCCAGTTGTGATAACCAGGTATCGATCGCTCGAGCACATCATGCAGACCGAGAAGAAGGAAGCCGATAGCTCCCCCGATGATGACATACCAGATGATCCTGCTTCTTCCGTAGCCGATCTTCAAAAGTTCTTCCTTTTGGAAAAGGAATTATTGAACCGGCAACCGGCTGCCGACCCATTTGTATTTATAGTAGCATTCTCTATGGCGAGTAGTTAGCGACAGAAGAAATTACCCCGAATTGCAGGTAATTTTAGAATCAGCTATTATTCTTGAACCTATCAGAAATAGTAATGTTTTTCACTGTTGACGATACCTGAGGGGGTATGGTACATTTGTCTCCGGAAGAAAGGTGCCCAAAACCTTTCAACCCCCACCCCCCCTAGTGGAAAGCCCCAGAGCCGGCTAGTCTGGGGCTTTTTCTTTTCCGGTTTCAAGAAGCGGCCTCTTTATTTCTTTTCGATATCCAGTACCGCCAGAAACGCCTTTTGCGGGATCTCCACGTTGCCCACCTGTTTCATGCGCTTTTTGCCGGCTTTCTGCTTCTCCAGCAGCTTGCGCTTGCGGGAGATATCGCCGCCGTAGCATTTTGACAGTACGTCCTTGCGCTTCGCGGGTATGGTCTCGCGGGCAATGATCTTGCGGCCGATAGCCGCCTGGATGGCGACCTCGAACATCTGTCGCGGAATCTCCTGCTTCAGCCGATCCACCAGTCCCTTGCCCTGCTGGTATGCCTTGTCCCGATGCGTGATCAGCGACAGCGCGTCCACGGTTTCTCCGGCGATCAGAATGTCCAGCTTGACCAACTTGCTCTCCCGCATACCGGACATCTCGTAGTCGAGGGATGCATAACCCTTGGTGCGGGACTTGAGCAGATCGAAGAAATCCAGCACTATCTCCGCCAGCGGCAACTGGTAATGGATCTGCACACGGTTGGATGACAGGTATTGCATGTCTTCAAAGTCGCCGCGCCGCTCCTGGCAGATCTCCATGACGCCGCCGACAAAGTCGCCCGGCACCAGAATAGAAACCCGCACATAAGGTTCGCGCATTACCTCGATGGTTCCCGGGTCGGGCATGTCCGCCGGGCTGTGGACTATCATTTCCGCCTGGTCCGTCCGCCTGATCTCGTACTCCACGTTAGGGGTCGTCGCCAGCAGGTCGAGGTTGTATTCGCGCTCGAGCCGCTCACGCACGATGTCCATATGCAACAGCCCCAGGAAACCGCAGCGAAAACCGAATCCCAGCGCCCTCGAGGTCTCCGGTTCATAGCTGAGGGCGGCGTCGTTCAGGTTGAGCTTGTCCAGGGCGTCACGGAGCGGCGGGTAATCGTCCCCATCCATCGGAAAAAGACCGCAGAATACCATCGGTTTGGCCTCACGGTAACCCGGCAGCCCCTCGGCCGCCCACCTGCCGTGGTGGGTTATCGTGTCACCGACCCGGAGGTCGCGTACAGTTTTAATGCCCGTTATTATGTAACCTACTTCGCCGGCGGAAAGGGTTGCCGCCGGCATCATGTTGGGAGAGAAGAAACCGACCTCCTCGACCTCGGCGCGGGTACCCAGCGCCATGGCCACGATATCCTCACCTTTACGGAAAGAACCGTCCACCACACGGACGTAGGCGATGACGCCACGATACTGGTCATAGACAGAATCGAAGATCAGTGCCCGGGCCGGCGCCTCCGGGTCGCCCTGCGGCGGCGGGATATGGTCGACGATGGCATCAAGAACTTCCGCCACGCCCTCGCCGGTCTTGGCTGAAACCCTGAGCACGAGGTCCGGGTCCAGACCAAACAGTTCCGAAACCTCATCCGCGACCTGCTCGGGATCGGCGGCGGGCAGGTCGATTTTGTTAAGCACGGGCAGGATCTCCAGGTTGTTATCCAGCGCCAGGTAGGTATTTGCCAGAGTCTGGGCCTGGATGCCCTGGGCGGCGTCGACCACCAGCAGCGCGCCCTCGCAGGCGGCCAGGCTGCGTGACACCTCGTAGGTGAAGTCCACATGGCCCGGCGTGTCGATCAAGTGCAACATGTACTCGCGGCCGTCCCTGGCCGTATACAGCACGCGCGCCGCCTGGGCCTTGATCGTAATGCCCCGCTCACGCTCCAGGTCCATGGTATCGAGCATCTGCTCGGTAATCTGGCGGCCGCTCACCGTGTTGGTAATCTCCAGGATGCGGTCGGCCAGCGTCGACTTGCCGTGGTCGATGTGGGCGATGATGGCGAAGTTTCGGATTAGCTTCTGGTCGGTCATTGGTCTCGTTTGTTGTAGGTAGAATAAGGCTTGGTGGTTCCAAACCGATTGGAATGATTGCCTTGCTCCCGGACCTTTGGACAGGGTCGCTGCGACAATCATTCCAATCGGTTTTTGTGGCTTCCTTTTCTAGACGATTGTAACAGAGGACTGGTGCAGTCGCTTGTTATGGGCGGGCTGGGTTACAGGTCGATGATCTGTTGGGATTACGGAAGCAGCAGCTTATTTGCGACTGGGTGCACTTACGTTTGCTTATCCCCTTCTGGTTTTGCGGACCAGTTTTAGTTCTGGCATTTTGGCGGCCAGGGCCAGGAGGGAGAAAACCGCGATGCCGGCGGCGAAAGCGCTGCCCATGGCGATTATCTGAGCAGTGAGACTGCGACCCAGCCAGTGATCCAGTGCCCACCAGCTGCAGTATGCCGTAGCGGCCGCGATCGCCGAAACAATGAGTACGGCGACGCCCGATCTCAGGATGGCCCGGCCATCGATGCGCCCCAGCTCGCGTCTCATAAGCGCTAGCAGCACAATGAAAGTCACCGCCGAAACCACCGAGGTCGACAGGGGGATACCCCCGAGTCCGAATGGCTTGATAAAAATCCAGTTGAGAATAGCATTTACCGCCAGATTGCCGATTGCCGCCGTGGTGGGCAACCAGGGGCGCCCCATTGAAAAGAAGCCGCGGATCAGCAGTGTGCTGCCGCCGCTGAAGGCGCTGCCAAAGGCGAAAAAGAGCAGGGCCGATGATACCAGCTCGGTGTTTTCAGCCGTGAATCGACCGTGTTCGTAAGCCAGCCGCACAATCGGCTCATGCAAGGCAAGCAAAAAGGCCGAAGCCGGTATGAGCAGAAAGAAGATGACCCTGAGCCCCAACGTTATCTTGGAACGAAAAGCATCCATGTCGTTGCGGGCGGCAATGCGGGAAAGTGTCGGAAAGAGCACAGTTCCAACGGCGATGGCGAACAGCGCTTCCGGTAACTGGTAAAGACGGAAGGCGAAGGTCATGGCCGCTACTCCGCCGGTCCCCAGGAATGATGCGAACTGGACATCGACCACGCCGTTAAGGTTGATCAACCCCAGGCTGACGCTCACCGGCAGGAGCAGAGCCCCCACCTGGCGTACGTGGGGGTTGCGCCAGGCCATGCTCCAGCCCAACCGCCCACCACGCCCCCGCAGCGCCGGCAGCTGCATGGCCAGCTGCACCACCGTTCCCAACAGAATGCCCCAGGCCAGTGCGTCGACGCCCAGACGCTCGTGACCAAAAATAATAGCTGCCAGGATGATCATGTTCCAGAAAATCGGAGCAACCGCCGGCAGTGTGAAATGCCCGAACGAGTTGAGTATGGAGGCGACAATGCCGGTAAGCGCCAGCAAGACAACGATGGGAAACAACAGCCGGGTCATGCGGACTATTTCAGCCATCATCATCGGGTCATCGCGATAACCGGGAGCGAAAATCGGCATGATCTGGGGAGCAAAGAGAATGCAGACAATAACGATACTGCCCATGATCAGCGTCACCAGGGTAAAAACAGTACGGGCCACCAGCCAGGCCTCCTGCCGCTGGTCCTTCTCCAGCAGGCCGGCAAAAACGGGAATGAGCGCCGCGCTCAAGGCCGCCTGGGCGATGATGATCTGCACGGTGGCCGGCACCAGGAAAGCAACATCGAAAGCGCTCATGTCAGCGCCGGCGCCAAAATAGGCGGCGGTAGTGATCTCGCGAATATAACCGAAAACCCTCGAGGCGGCGGTCGCGCCGACGACGATCATCGCCGCAGTCGCCAGACGGCGGCCGACAAGCGGGGTTTCAGCACCGATAATGGGAATTTCTGACAATCGTTCCTTCCGGCGGGTCCAGAACTTGTTCGACCGCCAAAGAGCTGTTCCTTTTAGTGAGAATCAATAAATGGCCGTCATCACTACAATTTCAGCCAGTCGGCCTAAAGGCCCTGTCCTGAAAAATTAATGTTTATGAAACCGCCCTTCGGAGCTATAATAATATTGAGTCCCAAGACATGAGAAGGGCTGAAACTCCTACCGGCAGATTAACCGGATAAAAGGTTTTTCTATGGAAAGTCAGCAAACCTCACTTGGGGCTCTTTTCTGGGCGAGAAACCTGGGCTGAAGACGGTGGCAGTTTCCTCGACCAGCCCCCCCGCTGCAGATTAAGCCTCCCGCCAAAACAAGCCAATGGATGTTTTCAGGAGTCCGGACCACCACCAGAAAAGGAAGTCCATCGGCGTACTCTACCTGACCGGCCGGTGGCTCACCAAAGAAAGATAACGCGAATAAGCATTTTCCCGGATCTGACGATATTAGCTTAAGAACCCCGGGAGGCCGTAAGTCAAACCGACGGAGCGCTCCGGAATCAAAGGAAAGGCGGAAAAGAAAACCGCCGAGTATGATGAATCAGAATACGGAGCGGGTGTGGATCCAGAGGTGGGAGACCGAAGGTCACCCGGGGCAGTTTTTTTTGGTCGCGGCCGGCGTTTTTCTCAAGCGCCGGCCGCCTGCATTTTCTTCAGTATGTCCTCCAGCAGTTTGATTTCTTCACCGTATGTAACCCAGTCGCCACGCTTCTGTGCATCCAGCGCCTTGTTGTAATGTTCCATGGCGCTGTCGGCCAGCTGCTTTATGGTCTGCGCTGTCGCGGGCTCCGCTGACGGCGTAGTCACACTCCCCGTGGTCGTTGTGCCTGTGGTCGAACTCTTTTGCGGCAGGCCGGCTAACGGCGTCGAAAATATCTTCTGCAGGGCGGCGCTAAGATCTTCCGCCATGGCGACACGCCCACCGTAGGATACGCGAACCCGCTTCAGTTCCGGTATCTGGCCGCTCTCAGCCTTGAGGTAAAGAGGCTCGATGTAGATGATCGAATCGTTGATCGGAATTACCAGCAGGTTGCCGTAGCTGACCTGGCTGCCGCTCTGGCTCCACAAGGTCACCTCGGCCGATATCGATGGATCCTGGTTGAACCGGGCCTGGATCTGTGTAGGACCGTAAACCAGCTTGTCCTTGGGAAACTTGTATACCAGCCGTTCACCATAAGCCCCGGGGTCGGACTTGGCCGCCATCCAGGCGATCATGTTGTCCCGGTTGTTGGGGCTGAACGGCAGCAGCAGCATGAATTCTTCCTGCTGTTCACCGGGCATGCGCATTATCACGTAGTATGGATCCATCGCGACCTGCTTGCCGTCCATGGTGGTTTTGGCGACGCTCCAGAGGTCTTCCTTGTTATAAAAAACCCGGGGGTCGGTCATGTGATAAGTGGCGTAGGTCGTCGCCTGAGCCTTGAACAGGTCCTCCGGATAACGCAGATGCTTGCGCAACTCGGCCGATATCTGATCTCCCGGCGTGAACAGGTCGGGAAATATTTTGCGGTAAGTCTGCAGCACGGGATCATCTTCATCCATGACATAAAAAGTCACATCGCCGTTGTAGGCGTCGACTACCACCTTCACCGAATTGCGAATGTAGTTATATCCTTCGGAGACGGGCTGGGAATAGGGGTAATCGCTGGCGGTTGTATAGGCATCCTGTATCCAGAACAGGCGGCCGTCTACCAGTACGATATATGGATCCCTGTCGTACTGGAGGAAGGGTGCGATATTTTGTATGCGATCCTGGATGTCGCGGTGATACATGATACGGGTATCGCTGGTTACAGCATCGCTGACCAGCAGTTTCAAACTGGCAAAGCGCCAGCTGAATGCGAGCCGGTGCAACAGGTTGGAAACATCCACCCCGCCGTCGCCCTCGTAATTCGTGTATACATTGTCGTCGCCCTTGGGATAATCAAACTCCTGGATACTGCCGTCGACGATCACGTAATCATTACCCTGCTCTCCGTAATAGATGGCCGGGTTTTGCACGGCAAGCTCCGGGGAGTCTGTCTGCGGCGGGATGTCACGGATCGAAAGCTGCGGCAGCCCCTCGGCTGTCGACCTGGCGACCGGGCTCATTGCCAGGCCATAACCATGAGTGAAGACGATATGCTCGTTCTGCCAGGTCTGGGCCGCCGCCGGCAGGGCGCCGGACTTCAACTCCCGCGGCGAAAGCATCACCTGCTGTAATTCCCCGTCGATCGTGTAGCGATCGACGTCGATATCCTTGAAATTATAATAGGGACGTATGACCTGTATCTGGTTGTAGGTCTGGCCCAGGGTGTGCGGCTCCCAGAGCCTGATGTTGCTGATGGTGGCGGCGTTGGCCTCAAGCTCCGTCGTGGTAAGCGTGTCCACCGCCGAAAATGCCTGGTCCCTGATGGGCTCCAGGTCGAACGCCTTGCGAGTGAAGTCGATGTTGTACTTTATGTACTGCTCTTCCTTCGCCAGTTCGTTCGGTGAAACCTGGTACTGCTGTACGATGAACGGATAAACCCGGCCGGCGAAAATCGAGGTCAGCACGATGATGCCGATAGCCACGACCGGCAGCTTCCAGCCCCGCACGTAGATGTTGACCAGAAAGAGCGCTCCCGCCACCATCGCCACGGCCGCCAGGAACTTGTAGACAGGCAGCTGCGCATGAACGTCGGTATAGCTGGCGCCGAAGACCACGCCCCGCGACGAAAACATCAGCACATACCCCTTGAGCAGGTAACCTGCCGCCAGAGTGATCATCATCAGGCCCATCAGCACCGATAGGTGCCCCTTGACGTGTGGCGCGAAGACGACCCTGTCCTTGGACCAGCTGATGGCGTAGTCGAAGAAGTGGACGGCCGCTGTCGCCAGCAGGGTAAAAATGAGCGTCCACCAGACGAACGATTGCAGGGTGCGCAGAAAAGGCAGGGAGAATATATAGAATCCCACATCGCGGCCGAAAACCGGATCGGCCAGGCTGAAGCTCGAACCGTTAAGGAACTTGAGAAATTCTTCCCAAGTGGCGCCGCCGACCGCGGCGGCGATCAAGGTTGGCAGAATCAGTGACAGGGGGATCAGCAGCCGCATCAGACGGTCGGGAACCGGCGCCCGCTCGATGACCTCGGTGCCCGGCCCGAACTGATAACGTGGCGCCATGCGCCGGGCCAGCATCACGTTGACGTAAACAATTCCGAAAAAGATGACGCCGGTGGCCAGCGCCAGCCCCACCTGCGTATAAATCATTTTCCAGAAGACAGCGGTGAAGCCAACCTCGCCGAACCAGAGCCATTCCGTGTACAGGTAGATCCCGCGGGCGAGGAAAAAGAAGAGGATGACGACCATCGCGCCGGCAAAGCTCCAGAACCTGCGGCGGCCGGGCTTTTTCGGTTTCTGCTGATGCAGCGGCCGCACATTGCCTTCCGGCGGTGGGCCAGCGGTATCGAGCTTGAGCCATTTGCTCAGCTGGTCCCATAGCTTTGAGAACGATTCGTAAGGTTCTTGTTTCATAAGATGATGAATTCTCCGCGGTTCCCACTTATCCTGCCCCACTCTTCCCCGGGGCAAACCAGCCGCTATAATCGTCAACAGAGGTTTCCTTCCCCGCTTTCTTTGTGGTATTATTCGCCCTTGCGTGTTGAACATCGCATGCGAGTGAAATATCCATGTCTATAAAACCGTAGGGAGCCCTGTTGGCTAATACAAAGCAGCAACGTAAGCGCGTAAAGATCGCCGAGCGTGAGCGCACGGAGAACCTTAAATACAAATCGCGTATCAAAACAATGTTCAAAACGCTCACAGTGGCGGCACAGGAGGACAAGGAGCGCGCCTCACAGTTGGCTATTGAACTGATCTCACTAATCGACAAGGCCGCCAGCCGCGGCGTCATCCATGAGAACAATGCCGCCAGGAAGAAAACACGCGTAAGCTCGATGGTGAAACTGGCCGAGGGAACCGGCAAGCCAAAGGGCCCGGCGACCAGGGATGCCAGGGTAGAGAGCAAGGTAGACAAACGATCCGGGCGGGCCAAGGCCAAGTCCGACAAGAAAACCGCGGTTGCCGACAAACAAAAGGCCAGGGCGGAAGCCGAAGCCAAGGCTGCCAAAGCCAAGCCGAAGAAAGCCGAAGAAGCGCCGGTTGCGGCGGCTGCAACTGAGAAATCTCCTGCCGAAGAAGAAGCGGCTGCCGAAGAGAATACTGCCGCCGAAGCGCCTCCCTCAGATGAAACGCCTGCCGCCGAGGAAACTACCGCCGCGGAAGCATCGCCTGCAGCAGAGGAAGCGGCCGCCGAAGCCGCCGCTGAGGAACCCGCGGCTGATGCTGATGCTGGCGCCGAGGAGAAGCCTAAAAAGAAGGCCCCCGCCAAGAAGAAGGAAGAAAAAGCAGAAGAGTAGCGTTTTTCTGCTTCTTTGGTCCAGATGTGATAAAACTGTTCCTCGATGACATCTGAGATCGAAAACCTCTTAAAAGAACGCCGCTTTGGCGTTATTTCCCGAATGCTCTACGAAGACCCCGAGCTGGTGAACGAGTTGATGGGATTCCTGGATACAACCGACAGCGAAACCCAGGTAGGCATCCTCTCGGTGCTCGGTCGCCACGGTTTTGATCACCCGGAACAGGTCTACCCCCATGTCGAGGCCATAATGCAGATTCTGGACAAGAACTCGGCGCTTAAATCGGATGTAGCCTGTGCCCTGGGAAACCTGGTCTTCAACTCCGAAAATAAATCCAGTGAAGTCATGCCGATGCTCAAGAAGCTTTTTCACGACGAGGACAGCTTTTTGCGGCAGGACGCGGCGGCGGCCATCGGCAACATCGGCTTCAACTTCCCCGAACTGGTCCAGGACGAGATCGAGGGTCTCAAGGCGATGCTGGATTCCAATGACGAGGACGAGCGGGAAACCGGCGCCCAGGCCCTGGGCAAGATCGGCATCAACTCACCCGAGGTCGTCAAGGACAGCTTTCCTAAACTGGTGAAAGTCCTCGAGCACGCCAAGGAAGCCAGCTGCGGGGGTATCATCTCGGCGTTCGGCGCCCTGGGATACCATTACCCGGAGATGGTGCGGGAACAGATCCCCCGACTCGTCGGATACCTGCACAGTTCCAACCCGGTGGCTGTGAAAAACGCAGTTATGGCACTGGGGATAATCGGTATGACCCAGCCGGATCTTATCGAACCTGCCATACCCGAACTAAGCAAGCTGGCCAAGGACCCCGATCGGGAAATCCGCCTCAATGCCATGGTGGCCATATCCAAGAACGTCCCCGGGGAATAAATCCGTACGATCAAAGTCATGCGTTTGTCTGGCGGCATCTCCTTTTTTATCGCGGCTTTTTCAGGAAATAAAAAACCCCCGCGGCGTCAACCGCGAGGGTTGTTCTAGATTCGTGGGCGCTGTCCGCACCCTCCTACCAGCTAAGTCTTGTTCAGTTTTCTATCGTCTGCCTGGCCCGGGCCCAGGCCATCAGCCCTCCCTTGAGGTTATAGACTTCCTCGAAGCCGTTCTCGGCCAGGTAGGCCACCGCGCTCCGGGAGCGGCTGCCGGTGCGGCAGCTGACCACGATCGGCCGGTCCTTGTATTTCTCCAGACCGCCGATATGAGCCGGCAACTGCCTGAGTGAGACATGCCTGGCGTTGGGGATGCGCCCGGCCGCGTATTCTGCCTCCGTGCGAACATC
>JAENWV010000241.1 GCA_016650015.1 Thermoleophilia bacterium
CCGCCGATGGCGAAACCGCCACTTATTCCGAACAGTTCGCCTGTCCCGACTGCGGCGTCAGCCTCGCCGAGCTTGCTCCGCGAATATTCTCCTTCAACAGCCCCTACGGCGCCTGCGAAAATTGCACCGGTCTCGGCTTCCAGGAGGAGATCGACATCGACCTGCTCATCCCGGATAAGAGCAAGACCCTGCGCGAAGCGAACATACTTCCCTGGAGCAGCGGTTTCCGCCACGTCATTCGTTTGATGTCCAGGCATTACGATGTGAGCCTCGATGTGCCGTTCGAGGAGCTCTCGGAGGAAGACCAGCAACTGATTCTCTACGGGCCCGGTGAGGAAGAAAGAAAGAAACGCCGCAGCCGCCGGCGCAGCAGCCGCATACTCACCGGCATCATCCCAAACCTGCAGCGACGCTACCTGGAGACCGAGTCGACGCTGATGCGTGACCGTATTTCCCAGCTCATGGCCGTCCATCCCTGCCCGGTCTGTAATGGCGCCCGCCTCAAGGCGGAAAGCCTGGCGGTGACCGTTGGCGATATGAATATCTTCGAGTTTTCCCAGCTGCCAATCCGTAATTCAGAGAAGTTTCTTTCCGAACTCAACCTTACAGAGACCGAGCAGCTGATCGGCGGGCGCGTCATCAAGGAGATCCGCGAGCGGCTCCGCTTCCTCGACAACGTTGGCGTCGGCTACCTGTCTCTCAACCGCAAGGCGGGCACCCTTTCCGGCGGCGAAGGCCAGCGTATCCGGCTGGCGACACAGATCGGTTCCAGCCTGGTCGGCGTTCTTTACATCCTTGACGAGCCCAGCATCGGCCTGCACCAGCGCGACAACCGCAAGCTCATCGACACCCTGCACCGGCTGCGCGACCTCGGCAACACGGTCATCGTCGTTGAGCACGACGAGGAGACGATGCGCGAAGCGGACTTTATTGTCGACATGGGTCCCGGCGCCGGGGAACGTGGGGGAGAGGTTGTGGCCCAGGGCACACCGGAGCAGATTCTCAAATCCAAAAAGAGCCTGACCGCCGCTTTCCTGAACGGCAAGCGCTTTATCGAAGTTCCCGAGCGCCGCGAGGATGACCAGGGCAGCATCGTCATCCGGGGAGCCCGGGAACATAACCTCAAGTCCATCGATGTTGAGATCCCGCTGGGCAAATTCATCTGCGTGACCGGCGTTTCCGGGTCCGGAAAGTCGACGCTCATTAATGACGTTCTCTACCAGTCTATCGCTGGCTCTCTCTATCGTGCCAAGGCGACTCCGGGTGCCCACGACAGCATCGAAGGAACGGAGCAGATAGACAAGATTATCAACATCGACCAGTCACCGATCGGCCGCACGCCCCGTTCAAATCCGGCTACCTACACCGGTGTCTTCGACCACATCCGCCAGCTGTTCGCCGTAACTCCCGAGGCAAGGGTGCGTGGTTACAAACCTGGCCGGTTCAGCTTCAATGTCCGTGGCGGCCGTTGCGAGGCCTGCCGCGGCGATGGCACCATCAAGATCGAGATGCACTTTTTGCCCGATATTTATGTTCCCTGCGAGGTCTGCAAGGGCAAGCGTTATGACCGGGAAACCCTCGAAGTCCGCTTCAAGGGAAAAAACATCGCCGAGGTTCTCGACCTCAGCGCCGCCTCGGCGCTGGATTTCTTCCAGGCCATCCCCCGTATAGCCCGCCGGATGCAGACCATGGTGGATGTCGGCCTGGGTTACATTCGCCTCGGCCAGCCCGCCACCACTCTTTCCGGTGGCGAGGCCCAGCGGGTGAAGCTCTCCTCAGAGCTCAACAAGGTCGCGACTGGAAAAACCCTGTATATCCTCGATGAACCGACTACCGGCCTTCATTTCGCCGATATCGAAAAGTTGCTGGAAGTGTTGCAGCGCCTGGTCGACAACGGCAACACCGTCGTGGTCATCGAGCATAATCTCGACGTCATAAAGTGTGCCGACCAGATCATCGACCTCGGTCCCGAGGGCGGCGACGAAGGCGGCTATGTCATCGCCACCGGCACCCCCGAGGAACTCATCCGTAAACGCCGCTCCCA
>JAENWV010000208.1 GCA_016650015.1 Thermoleophilia bacterium
ATAAACACGGTTAGAAAGGTTTTCACGATGGAAATAGAAGCAAATACAATTGAATTTCTTACCAGAATCAGACAAAAAGCCCCACTTATTCATAACATCACTAATTTTGTTGTTATGAATAGTTCCGCCAATATCTTGCTGGCAATCGGCGCTTCTCCTGTCATGGCCCATTGTCGAGCAGAAGTTGAAGAGATGACTTCCATGGCCAGTGCCCTGGTTCTCAACATTGGCACAATCCAGGAGGATTGGCTTGAGTCCATGATTTGCGCCGCCAAAACTGCAAATTCCATCGGCATACCGGTAATCCTTGATCCTGTTGGCGCTGGGGCAACCAGACTCCGAACCGAAGCAGTAAAAAAAATAATGGAAGAATGTTCCATCTCCGTCCTGCGCGGTAATTGTTCAGAGATTCTTTCGCTTGGATCTTCTGATATCAAAACCAAAGGGGTTGATACTTCTCTATCATTATCCGACCGGACAGTTGATGCTGCCAGAATGATGGCCATTGATAAAAAATGTGTTATTGCGATTTCCGGAGAAGAGGATTGCATAACCGATGGCAACCAGGTTTTTCGCGTGAGCAATGGCCAGCCTGTAATGACTAAAGTAACCGGGATCGGTTGTGGGCTGTCAGCTGTAGCTGCTGCTTTTTGTGCAGTTGCGGACGACGACCTTGCCCTGGCTACGGCGGCAGCTTTCGGATATTACGGACTTTGTGCTGATCTGGCCGTAAAGACAAGTGATAAACCGGGTAGCTTTGAAGTCGCTTTCATCGATCAGCTGTATTCAACAGGGAGCGAAGAGATCGAGGGGCAGCTCAAGATAGAAGAAGTTTGAAGATGTAAATGAGCAGCTATCTCGCTGCTGCGCCACGTTAGGCAGAGGAGGCTCGATGAAGGCTGAGCGCGCCAAGCCGCTCGACGACGGGGATCACAGGTCCCTGGCGATCTGGGCTGCCGACTGCGCCGAGCGTGTGCTGCCGTACTTCGAGGAGGAGTACCCGACGGACGACCGCCCTCGGAAAGCTATCGAGGCGGCGAGAGCATGGACGCGCGGCGAGATACGGGTGGGTCCGGCGCGCGCCGCCGCAGTCGCCGCCCACGCCGCTGCCCGCGACGCCGATGAAGGCGCGGCCCGATTTGCCGCCCGTGCCGCTGGTCATGCCGTCGCAACCGCCCACATGGCCGGTCACGCGCGCCACGCCGCCGCTTACGATCTTAAGGCCGTCACCTACGCCGCCGTGTCCAGCGACGCCGCCGCTGCCATCGCCACGGAACACGATTGGCAGTACCGGCACCTTCCGGAACATCTTCGGTCATTGGTGTTTCCCGCCGGAAGCGACAGCTGACAGCGTTCCAGCTGTAGTGGTGGCTGAGCAGACCGCCGCTGAAGAGATCATCCTGGTGGTGCGGGAAGCCTGCGCGCCGCTCCTGCGCGACGTGACGCTGCGGGAATAAAACGCCTGCTTGCTATTCACTTTCCCCATCCACAATCAGATTGAGGATGAGCCTGGCTATAAGATCTTTCTGCCCGGAATCACTCTCAGCGACCAGCAGCGCCAGGGCTACCACGGCGTTATTCGCAAGGCGCGGATTGCCGTCCGCCTTCAAGAGCAGGCCGTTCCGCCGCAAATACTCAAGGAACAGCAGCGTGCCGATGCGCTTGTTGCCGTCAACAAATGGATGGTCCTTGATGACGAAGTACAGAAGATTCGCGGCCCGAGCCTGCACTGTGGGATAAAGCGGTTCGCCACCGAACGTCTGTTCGACCGCGCCCATGATGGCGCCGAGATGGTCGGCTCGCTCCTGGCCGAAGATATCCGTCGCCTCGCCCCGTGAAAAAAGCGCAGCGCGCAGAGCGATGATTGCGGCATTTGCGTCAGCCAGCGGCAGTTCGGCCGCCGGTTTCAGAGGCTGTTCCGGGGTCTCAGACAGCCGATCTTCGTCATACTGGAGCAGCAGTTTCCAGGCGCTGGTGTACTGCTCCACGATTTCGAGGGCGGCACGGCCCTCTCCCGAGACGAGCTCGTTCCGCGTCAGCGTCCGCGAAAGCAGCGCCATCGCCTGCTCTATCTCACCGAGCCCCTTCTCGCGAAGCCGTTTTTCGTGAAGCGTATAGCCGCGCAATAAATGGTCGCGCAGGGTGCGGGTAGCCCAGATGCGGAATTGTGTGCCACGAAGGGACTTAACGCGATAACCAACTGAGATGATGGCATCCAGGCTGTAAAAGGCCACCGGCTTTGCAGACGAAGCAATGTGCAAATTTTGCACATTGCTTTTCTTGGAAAGCTCCTCCTCTTTAAAAACATTATTAATGTGTTTTGTGACAACAGATCGTTCACGGCCGAACAACTCGGCCATCTGCGCCTGGGTCAGCCAGACAGTCTCCTTGTCCATGTGCACATCCAGCTGCACATCACCGTCAGGTGACTGGTAAAGAATGATTCCGTTTTCGATGTTAATTTCTTCTGAGCCCATGTTTGCCTTTCAACCTCGCCAGTTGCCCAAACCAAATTATATAAACATTCTTACACCAACGGCTGAAAGAATCATAACTGACTGACCTATATTTCCTCCATCAGCAAAGCTACCTGTTCGGGCCCCGGCAGCTGGCCTTGCAGTTCATCGGGCAGCGCCGAGACCATGCGGTAGGCTGCCACGCCGATGGGCTTGTTCGATTCGCGC
>JAENWV010000238.1 GCA_016650015.1 Thermoleophilia bacterium
CCTCGCCGATAAGTGGATGTAATCACCACTTTGGCACATTGATGCCGCCGATGAGAGGGAGGAGTCCATTACATCAAAATCCGGTGGGGGTCACCCCCCGCGGGCTCACCCCCCGTGTGGGTTCGATTCCCACCTTCGGCACCAGAAATCACTTTTTGCCAAGCAATTGAACTGTTATTAAAAATTGTCCAGATGAAAAACCGATGCCCTCAAATCCATGAGGGCATCAAAAAAAGACTGCGATATGTGCTCAAGACACTTTTTTAGCAGTGGCCGTACCCGTTTCCCCTGCCATGCTCAGAGTGTCCGCGACCAGTCTGATGCGAATGAACATCAACGCTGCACTGCCATTCCGCGGTAACCATCTTCAGGTTTCCCAAACGGGTCAGCTTGGGACGGTGATACTTGTTCTTTCTGACATTAATCAAAATACCTCACTTGATCCTGGCTTGCGAAAAACCTGATATCAACAGGCTTTTCTTTCGAGCGCTCTTACTCAGGGCTTAAACATGAATCCAAATATGTAAAACCAACTATATTTATCAATTTTAACGGAACGAAGGTAAAATCGCCAGTCTTTTTAAACTCATACTCTTTCAATCACTAAATAACCGGCTAAACAACTGCATGCGTGATGAAACCGATTACCAAGCCGCCCGAGGCGCCGATCCCGATGATCGGTAAATACGCTCGGGTGATAATGGCGGTCGGAACACTCAGGCCAAGCCCGAGCAATGCTCCCGAGATGGCCTGATGCATATCCAGGCTGACATTGGGAATGAGAAAACCCAGCATAAAGCGTTCGATAAATGCTGCTGATATCGCTTCTGATTTTCTGCGCTTATCTTCGAATTTCATGGGCGCCATGACAGCGACATCTATCAATCCAAAAACCAACCCGCAGATCAAGCCTAGCGTAACACTGGACATGCTACCTCTCTTTGTCTGCTCCTGGACGGCTTCCTCTTTCGAAAAAACTTATCCGGGCATTTCCCCCCCCATCCATTTTCTTTTGAACTGCCGGATGTCTTTTCGACTGAGTTTTGAGAAATCATTCCGCGTGCGAGGAAAATGTCCTGCGGCATGAAACTTACAGTAATGGCGCGGATGCACGGCCTCATGAAGCTGCTATCTGTCGTAACACATGCTGCTTGTGGCGCCGGTTGATCTTGTAGCCCGCATATCCTGTGGAACAAGACCGGTTTCTATAACAACCTGGCGGGTTAATTAGCAAAGTGTCTATGCAGGCACCGATATACAATCAATCTTTCGGGAGGATCATTGGACAAAAGACTGAAAATCGCATTCCTGCTGGTTTCCCTGCTGACGATTGTCACTCTCCCGCTGTTCAATGGTTGTGGTGAACAGAAAGCCGTCACCGAATCCCAGATCGCCGACTACAACAAGCCCGGCGTCGTCTACCTGGTCACCACCTGGGCAGCGGATGTGGATATTCCCGTGCTCGACATCGATACCAACGGACTGGGCAGCTGGCTGGCGGGCGAGGTCTTTGCAGGGTGAGTAAAGAATGACGATGACGCGATGTTCACCGCCGCGATCAATGAGATACTGAAGCGCCCTGAACGTTATTACATTCCGTCAGGCCAGACTGACACCAGAAGCATGGAGGTGACCAGCAACGGAAATGGCTTTTTGGTCTCACCGGACGGCCATATCGTAACATCCGCCCATCTGGTCAAGCCGTCAAAGGACGACCTCAAGCTGATGATGGCCGAAGAGGCGGCTACCAGCGCCGTCGTCGACGAACTGGACGCCCTGGAAAGCGGTCTCGGCTTCAAGTTGACCAGTGATGAGGCTGACAGCTTCATGGCGGCCGGGCTATCCATTTATGCGGACTATCTCACCGTAAGCGACGCCAAATCCAAAACCCAGGTCTATCCGGGCAACATGATCAGCAAGGCCCGCGATGAAGAGAAGGGCCTAACCACGGAGACGATCAAGGTGGGCGACAAGGTGACCGCCCTCGGCTATCTCTCATCCAAGTCGAGCGAAAGCTCCAGCGGCAGCATCGCCCCCAACAAGGACAAGCCCACCCCGGTTACGGGTACCGTAGCCAGCCACCGCAAGATGGAAGGCGGCTGGGACGTCATTCAGATGCAGATTCCTCTCAAGGAAGGCTCCAGCGGTTCACCGATCTTTAACAGCAACGGCGATGTCGTCGGAGTCGAAACCTTCGGTACGGTAGAGCAAG
>JAENWV010000235.1 GCA_016650015.1 Thermoleophilia bacterium
CTGAACGATGCGCTGGACGATGGAGAGCCCGACGCCGGTCCCCTTAAATTTCTCATCACTGTGCAGGCGCTGAAACACACCAAACAGCTTGTCGGCGTACTGCATGTCAAAACCAGCGCCGTTGTCTTTGACGTAATAGATACACTCGCTGTTTTCCCGGCTGCCGCCGACTTCTATGACCGCGGTTTCCTCATTGCCGGTGAACTTGATGGCGTTGCCAAGCAGATTGGACATCACCTGCTGGATCAGTATCCGGTCACCGTACGCCGTGGGAGGATTTTCCACTTTAAGAACTATCTTCCGTTCAGGAACGGTTGCCCTGAGCTCTTCGTAGGTCAACTGCGCCATCTTCTTCATGTCAATCTCCGCCGGCTCAATCTGCTGGCGTCCCGAACGGGAGAGGATTAGGATGCCGTCGATCAGTTCTTCCATTCTCTGGACGTTGTCGCGGACGACGTTGAGCAATCGCTGGCCTTCTTCGTCAAGCCTGTCCCGGTAATCGTCCACGATAATCCGCGAGAAGCCGTCGATCGCCCGCAGCGGTGCCTTTAGGTCATGGGAGATCGAGTAAGAAAGGCATCGAGCTCCCTGTTGGCAGCCTCGACCTCGGCGACGCGCTGCTTCTGTTCCTGCGCCTGTTTGAGCTCGGTGATGTCTATGATACTGCCAGTGACCCTAACTGTTTTTCCATCCTGCAGTACCGCCCGGCCAATCGTGCGAATCCAAAGATGCTGCCCGCGGGCTGTTGTAAATTCCAGCACAAGGTCATACGACTCTCCCCGACTAACCGCCTTCTGAAATGCCTGTTTGATTACATCCTTGTCCTCAGCGACGTAGAAATCTAAAGCCCCCGTGGCCTTGGGATCATAGGAGCCGGGTGCAAGACCTTCGATACGACGGGCTTCGTCCGTCCATTTGAGTCTGTCGTTCTCGACATCATATTCCCATCCGCAGATATTCGATATTGTTTGTATCTCCCGCAGCAGTCTCTCACTTTCTTTAAGCTCTATCTGCGACAGTTTCTTTTCGCTGATATCCTCAACGGTCATAATGAAATATTCCGGTTCCCCGGATGGCTTGCGTACACCCGAACCCGTCACGTTTATCCAGATCTCAGAACCGTCTTTGCGGATATAGCGTTTCTCCATCGTATAGTTATTAATCTCTCCTGAAATCAGACGGCGTACATATTCCAGATCATTCCTGAGATCATCCGGATGAGTAATATCCTGGAAGGTCAGCTTCATCAGCTCCTCAGGGGTGTAGCCGACGATATCGCTAAACCTTTGATTCACCTCGAGCCAGCGACCGTCGATCCCCATGCGGGCGATGCCTATGGCGGCCTGTTCAAAAATGGAACGGAATTTCGCCTCCCGGTCCCTGATATTCTCTTCCGCCACCTGGCCCTGTTCCTCGTACCTTTCTCTCTGCAGTCTGGCGTTGAGTTCGGGCGCCACGAAACCGGCAATTATTTCAAGCCTCTGGATATCTGCTTCGTTATAATCTGTTTTCTTGTTGGCGATCTGAAACAGGCCGATAACCTCGCCTCGAAACAGGATGGGCATGCTGATGTGGCGCTGATTGGTAATGTGATGCCCGAGCATGTTTGTGGAGGGCTCGTTTGAGTAGATGGCCTTTCTTTCCCGGATAGCCCGGCACCAGCTATTATCCCCCCAGGCATCACGGGGGAAGCTGATGTTTTTTTTCTGGACCTTGTATTTGCTCGGGATATGCCCGGCCATCGAGGGAACCACGAGGCCTCCGTGCTCATCGAGATAGCCGAATGCGCCGAACGCGCTCTCCGTGGCCGGAAGAACCAGTTTCAGAACCTCGTTGTACATTTCATCGTCAGAAATGGTGAGAAAGACGTCGGCGCTCTCATTCCTGAGAGTGATTTCTTTTTCTGAACGGCTTAGCTTCTCCGCCAGGCCCGGCGCATCTTTTGATTTAATTTTGCTCATTTTATTATGCCTCCGGAGGTTTTTCTTGTGCCTTGTCTTTCATTGCCTTGATGGAAGCTTCGGCCCCACCTGGAAGTAATCTTTTGGCATCGGACCAGAAATCGCACAGGCCGTGAACATTTCTCCTACCCAAAACCGTTTTTATCCAAACGCTGATTTATGGCAAATATCGCAGCGATTATCCCCTGCCGTGGGGGATTAAACAGAGCCACGAAGCTGCTTCTTCCTACGAAAATGCTTTTTTATAAAGTTATGGGCCGCAAAGAAATGGTGATAAGAAGTCCACGATATACTGCGTTAAAAAGAATAGACCACAAGTCGAAATA
>JAENWV010000111.1 GCA_016650015.1 Thermoleophilia bacterium
CACCCATACAGGACTGGTGCGTAAGGCCAACGAGGACGCGCTGTTCGCGCGCGCCCCTGTCTTCGCCGTGGCTGACGGCATGGGGGGAGCGCAAGCCGGCGAGGTCGCTTCGGGCATGGCGACGAAGGCATTTGGGTGGTTCGTCCCCCAGACGAAATCGCCGGAAGATGAACTCACCCGGCTCATCAAGCGCATAAATACCAACATATATGAGTTGGCGGCGGCCGAATCGTCGCGCGCCGGCATGGGAACGACGCTGACCGCGGCGGTCGTCAGGAGTGGCAATGTAATCCTGGCCCATGTTGGTGACAGCCGGGCCTACCTCTGGCGCGGTGGCTCCCTGACCCAGCTGACCGAAGACCACTCGCTGGTCGGTGAGATGGTGCGGTCCGGCCAGATTTCCTCCGCCGATGCAGAGGAACATCCCCAAAGAAGCATTATCACCAGAGCGCTTGGTGTTGATCCTCAAATCGAAGTCGATACCAGAACCCTCAAATGGGAGCCCGGTGATATTTTTCTGCTTTGCTCCGACGGACTCTACTCGATGGTACATGACGATGCCATAGCCCGGATTCTGGCGCAGGATGGCACTCTTTATACCAGCGCCGCTACCCTGGTGGAGGCGGCAAACGAGGCGGGCGGGCGCGATAATATCTCCGTGATCATTTTTTGTCCTGACGGAGCCGTTCCCGCGGGAATCGAAATGGTCCCCGGTTCACAAACAGAAAAAATTGATCTGGATACCGTCGGGGCGGGAGCGGCGGCCGAAAATGTTGAGAGCGATGAGGCGATTGGGCAGACCGGGATGTCTGAAGGGCGTCTCGCGGGTTTGCGTTATTTTCTGACCACTCTCCCCGGTCGTGTCGCGATCGGTCTGGTGTTGGCATTGCTGGTGCTGACGGCCGCCTGGTTCGGCACTCGTCAGGCCTACTACATAGGCGTCGATGGTGATCTTGTGGTTATTTACCAGGGCGTTCCCTATGACCTGGGTCCCTGGTCGCTGTCCAGCCTGTACCGCTATAGTCCCGTCAAAGTCAGCGAGCTGGAGCCTTTCCAGCAGGATCGGGTTTACGCACAGGAGCTCCAGTCAAAAAGCAACGCCGAGAAAATGCTGGAAAATTACAAAGCCGAGGCGAAGGCGCGCCAGGAAGAGGCAGCCCGCAGGGCCGCCGAGGAAAAACAGCGGGCCAAGGACTTATCGCAACAGCTGACGATTCCGCCGGGAGGACAACCCTGATGCAGCGCAACCGAGAGCTGGTCAACTTCCTGCCAGTCGTTATATTGGTGTTTGCCGGTTTTACCAGCGTGTATATGGCGCGTTCGGCTCAAATAGACGCCAGTTCGCTCAGCTTTGGCCTGCTCTTTGTGGGGCTCTTCCTAGCTGTGCATCTTTTCCTGAGGCTGGTGGCTCCTTACGCCGACCCCTTCCTTTTACCCCTGGCAGCGCTGTTGTCAGCTATCGGCATCATGATGATCTATCGCATCGACCCAGCCCTGGCGGCGGCGCAGACCCGGTGGATGATGGTCGGGCTCGGGCTGCTGGCGGTCGTGATGGTCACACTGAGAAATTATCGCAAGCTTGACGACTACATCTACCTGTGTGGCATCCTGGGCGTGGTCCTGCTGATCATCACCGTGATTCTCGGCATCAATGAGAACGGGGCTTTCCTCTCGATCCGGGTCGGCAGCATCCAGTTTCAGCCAGGAGAATTTTCAAAAATCCTGATCGCCATTTTCCTGGCGGGCTATTTAAACAGCAAGCGAGAGCTGCTCTCGACGACAACCTGGCACCTTTTCGGCGTACCCATGCCGGCATTCAAGCATCTTGGACCATTGATCACCATGTGGGGCATGTCTTTCGCCCTGCTCCTGCTCATGAACGATTTGGGGACGTCAATGCTGTTCTTTGGTATCTTCCTGGCGATGACCTATGTTGCCACCGCGCGGGTGGCCTATCCGGTAATCGGCGGCATTCTTTTCATCGCCGGCGCCGCGCTCGCCTATCAAATCAAGGGCACCGTACGCCTCCGCTTTGACATCTGGATCGACCCGTGGTCAGATGCGATGGACCGCGGCTACCAGATCGTCCAATCCCTCTTCGCCATCGGTGACGGCGGCCTCTTCGGCACCGGCCTGGGCAAGGGTTACCTGCTGTTCAAAAACGGTGATCCCATTATTCCGGCGCTGCATACCGATTTTATCTTTTCCGCCATCGCCGAAGAGCTGGGCCTGGCCGGCGCAACGGCGCTGATCGTTCTGTTCATGATCTTCTGTTACCGCATTTTCAGGGTCGCGGTCGAATCCGACGACGGTTTTTCCAAGCTGCTGGCGGCGGGGCTTGGCGCGGCGTTTGTCCTGCAGACCTTCGTCATCCTCGGCGGCGTCATGAAACTCATCCCGCTTACCGGAATCACCCTGCCATTCGTCAGCTACGGCGGCAGCTCCATCGTGGCGAATTTCGGCGCCCTGGCGCTGCTGTTGCTCGTCAGCAATCGCACCAACAAGGAGCGGGCTTCGTGAGCGCCGGCCTCTATCTGCATCTCGAAAGCTCGAGGGTTTTATGAACACCCCTATCCGCAGACTTTTTCTGATCTCCGTGATCATGTTCGCGAGCTTGATAGCCATGCTCGGCTACCGGCAGGTGATCGAGGCGCAGGACCTGGCTGACAACCCACAAAACACTCGCAAGGTATTTGCCCAGATGCGCATCGAGCGAGGCCTGATACTGGGAAGTGACAAATCAGAGCTGGCCCGGAACCGCAAGGAGGATGACCTCTACTACCGCATTTACCCCACGGGCGACCTGGCGCCACATCTGGTCGGCTATAACGATCCGACCTACGGGCAGGTCGGTTTGGAACATTCCCAGAACAGCTACCTGACCGGCACCGCCGACGAAGTCGAAATCGTCAACCTCATTGACATGTTGACGGGCAAGGAAAAACGAGGCGCCGACCTGAAGCTCACCATCAACCCCAAGGTCCAGCGAACAGCGCTCGGCGAGTTGCAGAAGCTGGGCAAATCCGGCGCCGTGGTGGTTCTTGAAGTTCAGACCGGCGCCGTGGTGGCCATGGTCTCGAATCCGGCCTACGATCCGAACCAGCTGGCTGACAACTGGCAACAGCTCAACTCCGACCCGAGTGCGCCGCTTTTCAACCGCGCCACCCAGGGTTTGTACACACCGGGATCGGCTTTCAAGCTGATCACGGCAGCAGCGGCGCTGGAGAGCGGTTCCTTTACGCCCCAGAGCCGGTTCCGTGATGATAAGGGTGAAATTGTCATCGATGGATTTACGATCCACAATTATCGTACCGAGCCTTTCGGCGAGCACAGCTTTCAGGAGGCTTTATCCCAGTCGATAAACACCACCTTCGCCCAGATCGGCGATCAGCTGGGTGAGAAAAAAATTGTCGATTACATGCAGAAATTCGGTTTTTACGAAAAGCCGCCGCTCGATCTGCCTCCTGACGAGATTATGGCCAGCGGCCGCTATGGTGATGGTGAACTGCTGTCGCCCGGCGATTCCATGGATAGGGTCCAAGTGGCCTCGATGGCCTTCGGCCAGGAGCAATTGCTGGTTACTCCGCTGCAAATGGCGCTCGTTGCCCAGTCCATTGCCAACGGCGGTAAAATGATGAAGCCCTACTCGGTGGAGTCGGTGGCCGACTACAACGGAACCATCGTCAAGCAAGCCAGGCCCGGAGTCTGGAAGACACCACTCGAGCCAGGCACCGCCAGCGACTTGAAGGATATGATGGTCAAGGTGGTAAATGAAGGAACGGGGAGCAAAACCAAGACCAGCAAGGTGCAGATGGCAGCCAAGACTGGCACCGCCGAGGTGACGGGCCGCGGTCCGAATGCCTGGTTCATGGGCTTCGCCCCGGCAGATAACCCAAAGTACGCCATAGCTGTGGTGGTAGAGGATTCTGATTCCGGCGGTGGCCTCGCCGGACCGGTTATGCGCGAAACCATGCTTTCGGCTCTGGGACTATAATGGCCGCAGGCAGATCCCTCGTCCGAAGCAGGAAAGCCGCCGGACTGATAGTCTTTATGACATGACAGAACTATTAGACAACAGATACGAGATCATCCGCCGGCTGGGCAGCGGCGGTATGGCTGACGTCTACCTGGCCCGCGACACTCAGCTCGGCCGCCAGGTGGCCATCAAAGTGCTCTACAAGCGATATGCCCGCGACGATGAGTTCGTCGCCCGATTCCGACGCGAAGCGCAGTCCGCGGCAGGACTCAACCATCCGCATATCGTCAGTATTTACGACCGCGGCCAGGCCGAAGACAGCTACTACATCGCGATGGAATACCTCGAAGGCAAGAGTCTGAAAGACATCATCGTCGAGGACGGGCCGCTGGATCCGGCGAGGGCTATCGGCTATGCCGAACAGATCCTCCAGGCCTTGCGGTTCGCTCACGACAACGATGTTATCCATCGCGACATCAAGCCGCACAACATTGTCATTAACGGCCGCGACCAGGTGAAGGTGACCGACTTCGGCATTGCCCTGGCGGGGACCTCGCCGGCCATGACCGAGACCGGCTCCATCATCGGCACCGCCCAGTACCTCTCCCCCGAGCAGGCCAGGGGCCAGGCGGTGGAACGAAGCTCGGACCTTTATTCCCTGGGAGTCGTCCTCTACGAGATGCTTACCGGGCGCGTTCCCTTTGAAGGCGAGAACCCGGTGGCTATCGCGCTGAAACACCTGAGCGACAAACCGGTTCCGCCCCAGGCACTTGTTCCCGAGATTCCCGACAACCTGAATTCGGTCGTGATGCGGGCTCTGGCCAAGGATCCCCGTGATCGCTATCCCAGCGCCGAGGAATTTCTGGCGGACCTGGAGCGCTGCCGCATGGATTTACCCGTGGCGGCGATTCTGCCTGCCGATGACACCGCCATGACCAGTGTCATTCCGGCCGGCGTCCTGGACGCCGGCCTTGACCAGACGGCTATCAGACGCTCAGAGCGGACAGGCGCTGGACAAAAAAAGAAGATGAGCGACAAGAAGAAGGCGCTGCTGGCCTTTCTTGCCCTGGCAGTGTTGGTGGCACTGGCGGCGGGAATCTATTTTCTTGCCTTCGCCCAGGAGAGCGGCAATGTCGTGGTACCTGATGTCATCGGGCTTGACCGCGTCCAGGCTGAGGAGGCCATCCGGGCCCAGGGGCTGAAACCGGAGCTGGAGGCCGAGGAATACAGTGAGACCGTACCCGCGGGCAAGATCATCCGCCAAAATCCGGAAAAGGGATCGAAGCTTAAGAGTGGCGGCAGCGTGCGCTTAGTTGTCAGCCGCGGCAGCAGCAAGGTCGGGGTTCCGGAGATAACCGGACAGTCAGCCGGCTACGCTGAGTCGAAGCTGAAGGAGATCGGCCTCAATCCCGAACGGCAGCCCGACGCTTTCTCTGAAACTGTGCCGGAGGGTAGCGTTGTCAGCCAGGACCCCGCGGCCGGCACCATGGTTCAGAAAAGCTCGATGGTAAAGTACGTGGTCAGCAAAGGCCCTGAGCCGCCGAAAGAGGTCACGGTTCCGGACGTCAAGAACCTCACTGTGGACCAGGCTTCCAGCCGGCTGTCTCAGGACGGACTGTCGCTCGGCACCACTTCCGAAGAGTATTCGGACACGGTTGGCACAGGCAAGGTAATCAGCCAGAGTCCCGG
>JAENWV010000203.1 GCA_016650015.1 Thermoleophilia bacterium
TCGAAGAGGGTGCGGTATTTCTCCTCGCTCCTGATGATGGCCTCTACCGACTGGACCCGTTCGGTCACGTTGAGAAGCGTGAAGATGAGAGATGCCACCGCCCCATCCTCGTCTTTGATGGGCACCAGGCTCCAGTCCCAGCAGCTCACGCCGCGCTCAGGGTGCTCCTCGTACTGAAATGGCTTGGCGATGGCAAAATGTGGCTCGCCTGTCTCGACCACCCGTCTGAAGATCTCTTCGTTTTCCTTGTTCGGGTAGAGTTCGAAGTGGTTTTTCCCCGGGAAAAAGGATGGCTCTTTCTCATCCGAATCAGCGTACGCTCGGTTGACCCTGATGAAATTGAGCTGGGGATCCAACAGAACCACCATCATGTGCGTGTGGTCGAATATCGTCTCAAGCAGCCGATGGGCCTCGCTCAGGTCCTGCTCAGCCTGGACCCGATCAGTTACATCGAAGATAATACCGTCGATGAAAAGCGGCTCGCCATCGGAACCATTTACCGGCATGCCCTGCTCCATCAGATAGCGGATGCTGCCATCCTTGCGCCTGATGCGATATTCGACTGAGAAGGGCCGGCCCTGGGCCACGGCGTTGCGCACCTTGACTGTCACCCGTTCGTGGTCTTCAACAAGGATCAGCGGGTCGATGGAACAGACCTCGCCCGCCATCAACTCCTCGGCCGAGAACCCGGTGATGTCTTTTGCCGCCTTGTTGAAGAATTGCATGCGGTTGTTCTCACGTAGGAAAACCCGGTAGACGATTCCGGGAAGGTTCTCCGCCAGGGTGTGATACGCCAGCTCGCTCTCCTTCAGAGCCGCTTCAGCCCGCTCCCGGTCCACCAGGCTTGCCAGCAGGCGCTCGGTCTCGACAAAGCCTCTCTGATTCTCAGCTTCCAGGAACTCGTCGGGCGGTACGTAATAGAAATTCTTGCAGATAGTGGTTCCATAGATGACCAGGGGGTGCGTGCGGATCACACTAACAATAATCTCCGGGTCGAAGCGACTGCGATTGTACTGGCATATGGCCAGGCAGTCATACTCCGGGATAAAATAGTTGAGCTTGGCTTCATACTCGATCAGCCGTTCGCTGCCGGGGTCTCCTCCCAGCATCCAGGTCATTTCCCCAGTCACCCTGAGCGCACTGTATCCGTCGGCCTTGGCGGCAGCCGTCGCTTCCTTGATAAAATCGATCATCCAGTCCGGGTCGAAACGGCCTTCCTTGAGATAGAAGTCACGCTTGGTGATCACCGACAAGGCTCCCGAACGCGTGGCGTCCTCGACTTCGATGCCTGCCGCGCGCATGGCGTCCAGCACTTCTTCCACTGTGTTGTCATCGGCGATATAGATACAACGCTCACCGCGTTCCAGGCCGATTCGCATGAAAGGGATGACGGCCGCCAGCTGTTCCTCCCGGGACTCATAGATCAGGCACAGGTGGTCGTGAACATCCAGCTTCCCGATGGCTTTTATGAGATCAGAGCTCTTGTTTTGCGACATGTTCACCTTCTCCTGGTCAATGGCTTGTTCCAGCGGAGGATCAACAAGAGCATATATGGTATACCCATGCCAGGCATTGCTAATCTCCCCGGTAAGAGAAAAGCCGTCTGTCTCCACCCAAGTGCCATCGGCCTCAGCGGGCTTAACTTCTCTGACTTGATTTTGGATATTGGATAAATGCCAAAAAGCAGAAATCTCGCCTTGGAATGGAAGAGCCACCTCAAATGAGGTGGCTCTCTAAATAATCCCGGCGACTTCCTACTCTCCCAGGGGCTCTCCCCCCAAATACCATCGGCCTCGACGGGCTTAACTTCTCTGTTCGGAATGGGAAGAGGTGTTTCCTCACCAATTCTCCTACGCCCACGATGGATAATCAGTCTCATAGTGATCTGTTAAGCTGCATTCTCATCCACAGGTGAAACTTGGATGTCAGCGGAATGCTGACGTGCTTCCCACAAATCATAAGCATTCTGGAGTCTTAACCAGTGAGCAGCGTTCGGCTTGCCAAAAGTCATTTCAAGCCTGAGCGCCATCTCCGGCGTGATAGCGCCGCGGCCGTTGAGAACTTTAGACAATGTCTTTCGGCTAACGCCAAGATGATGCGCGGCGTCAGTGACAGACAGTCTTAAAGGCTCAATCACCAGTTCCCTGAGTATTTCGCCGGGATGTGCCGGGTTATGCATGGTCATGATCACACCTCGCTAATGGTAATCCTCATAATTGACAATTTCTGCGTCGCGGCCCTTGAATCGAAAAGTGACGCGCCAATTGCCGCTGACCCTGACAGCCCATATGCCCCTACGGCCACCCTTATGTTCATGTAAAACCAGTCCAGTGTGGATATTGTAACTCTAGCGGTTACGTTATTGCAACTCAACAGGTTACAATTTGATCTGCTCCTTTTTATCACTAAAAAGAAAGAGCCACTCTTACGAGCGGCTCTTTTAAATAATCCCGGCAATTTCCTACTCTCCCAGGGGGTCTCCCCCCAAGTACCATCGGCCTCGGCGGGCTTAACTTCTCTGTTCGGAATGGGAAGAGGTGTTTCCCCGCCAGCATAATCACCGGAAACTTTTATTCAGTTGTGGCGCGATAGTTCCGCGCTGATATGTGTCAACGTGCGCACATACCGAGCATACCGGTTCCGGCATACCCTGAAAACTGCATAGTGGTTATTGGTGTCTTTATAATCAAGCCCTCGGCCAATTAGTACTGGTCTGCTGAATACATTGCTGTACTTACACATCCAGCCTATCAACCTGGTAGTCTACCAGGGGCCTTACCTGGTTAA
>JAENWV010000098.1 GCA_016650015.1 Thermoleophilia bacterium
CACCCTGACCGGGCCGGGGCGCAGGCGGCCCGCGGCTAATGCGTAGGAAGCCATTTGCAGCCGGTAGGTTTGCGCCGCCTCCTCGGGCGTGCGACCTTCTCCGGGCTGGCCTGTTTTGTAGTCGACGACCAGGGTGCCGGCCATTTCGGTCGCTCCGGAACTGCCGCTAGCGGTAATCGGGCAGAGGGCGTCGATCTGCCCCTGCAGGATCGTCTGGCCTATCAGGGTTGAAAAAGAGAGCTCCCGTTGCAGCTGGCCAGCAGTAAGCGCGCGAAAGAGCTCAGTGGCAACGGGAATGTGCTTTAAATTTTCAACAAGTTGAACTGCATACTCAAAGTCGAATGAATTGAGTTCGATGCTGGCACCTAGTGCTTCATGAACTCGTCGATCAATAAATTCGGTAGTCACGGGCCTCGATTCAATTTCGTAGAGGTCTTTTTCCAGCACTTTATGTACAAGAGTGCCCATGTTTGTTGATGAAAGCATCCCGTTTTCAGTGGCCGTAGATATCCTGCTCGGCTTTGTATTCAAATCTTGCGCATACAGTACATGGTCCAGGAAATAACGTCGCTTACATTCACGGTACGTATTGAGAGATGACGGTGATGCAACCGAGGGAACAAAACTGGCCTCGGGCGGCTTGTTGTTGATATCCGCATTTACTTTCTCAACCGAAGCGCCCGCAAAAACCGCCGCTTCACTATTGATTTCCTCCAACAGGCCTTCCGGATCCGTGCAGACCGTCAATGAGACTGCGCAACCCTCAAGATCATCGACCTCCGTGCTTGCTCCTCTTCCAGCGGTTTCAATGAAAGAAGTCAGCCGGCTATTGCCCGATTGAATATCCAGCAACTCCTTAACCCATTCGATCGGCTTCCTGCTTGATGAACCGATGGCTTCTTTATCAATATTTGTGGTTCCACAGAGAATCAGATGGCGTTTGGCGCGCGTCATGGCCACGTAACCGATTCGCTTCTCTTCTTCGAGACCTCTAACTTTTTCTGCATCATTTAACTCATCGTAACTGTAGAGATGCCTGTCTTTATCTCCGAGGATCTTGTAGTCCAGACCGATTCTTCCATCCTCGCTACAGATGAATGACGGAGCTCTGTGTTGAAATTCAGCACCCATGTTGGCCCAGACCACTAACGGGAATTCGAGGCCCTTTGCTGTATGGATGGTTAGGATCCGCACTGCACCACCGTCTTCTTCCTCTGTAGGCGCATCGCCCTCTTCTGCCTCGGTGCGGCGCTGATTCTCGACAAACTCCACGAGAGCCGCAAGATCTCGACCCCAGACCGCCTCGAAATCAACCGCCATGTCCTGGAGTTTCATCAGGTTGGCATATGCCTGCTTGCCGCTCCCGCCAGCCGCGGCGATTGCTGCATAATCATGAAAATCAATCACGAATCGAATCGTTGCTTCGAGAGATTGCCGGCGCGATCTCCGCCGTAGCCTGATGAATTCCGCACTAAATTGCTCGATTAATTCAAACTGATCATGGGGTAGTTTTTCCAATTTCCGGGTGCTTTGGACGATCGGCCAAAGCGGCGGGGGACTGGATTGCCTGGTTCCTCTTCCCGCGATCTCCCGGAGCATCACCAGAGTATCGTCGGAAACGTTCACCATCGGCGAACGAAGGACGCCCAGAAACGCCACGTCGTCGAGGGGATTCACGAGCATCCGCAGCAGACTCATAGCGTCGCCTAGCTCGAGCTTTTGATAGAAATCACGGCCGATGCTCAGGTAGTTGGGAATGTCTGCCCGTTCCAGGGCATCATGATAAATCTCGGCATCCGCTTTTTTCCTGAGAAGAATAGCGGTCTTGCCCGGTTCGTGGCCGGTTCCGGATTCATATAGTTCCTTCAGACGCCGGGCGATTAGTTCGGCCTCCGCGGGGCGGGTGACGGGGACTCTGGCCTTTTCCTTTTCGCGGGAGTCCCCATCGACCACAATGACCTCAACCCGCAAATCCTCAACATTTTCATCAGGATCAGCGGCAGCTTCGAGTTTCAAATAATTATCTGACGCGAGCATACCATCGCGGTTGAATGTTTTGTCAACGAAGTTGAGGATTTCTTTCTGGCTGCGAAAGTTATGAGGAAGGGTCCTTGCGATTCCGGCAGCTGCGGCCTCGCTCCGTTTTTTACGAAACAGATCAACATCCGCATTGCGAAACCTGTAGATGCTCTGATTTTCGTCGCCCACGAAACAGACATTGTCTCTGGCGATCTTTCCGATAATCTCACACTGCAGTTGATTAGTGTCCTGGAACTCGTCTACTACTATCAACTTAAAACTCTCTTCCACCATCTTTCTGATTTCCTCTTGGTCGCTGAGCAACCGAAATGCTTCCAGCTGCAAATCCTCGAAGTCCAGTACACCTGCCCGTTGTTTATTCTGCTGGTACTCATCGCCGAAAGACTTGAGAAGTTCGTGAAGCAGGTCAACCACGTATAGATGCAGAGAGCCCAGGTAGGCGCTTCGCGCCGCCACAACTATCTCCAGCGATTCCCTCGCCTTGCAGTTTGTGTTCGGTCGGTTGCCAAGAAGCAGATCGATCGCCTGGCGCCGGTCGGTTTGTTCCACGGCTCTCTCGAGGCCTTCCAGCTTGTCTAACAATTTCGTTGCATTTGATCCTGATTGTTCCAACGCTTTGTATGCATCAGCGATCGAGTCTTTCAGATTTTTTTTCGCACCTTCGAAGCCAATCGCCGGGATCAGACACTCCGGTCGGGACTGTCCACGGCAGCGAAGAGTTTCAAACAACGAATCGATCGTCTTGAAAAGAGAGCCATCACGGTTGGGATCGCAGTTGAACATGATTTCGACAACCGGTTCCCCCTTATCCATGATCAACCGTTCCAGACATGTTTTGAAGGATTCTTCCTTTAGCAGTCTTGATTGGGATTCATCCGCAACGGAGAAGTTGGGATCCAGACCGAGGGCCAGTGCATGACTTCTGAGAAGGCTGCTGCAAAAACCGTGTATCGTACTGATGCGGGCATGCTCGATGAGGCGGCGTTCCGCGATCATGTTTCTTTTTTTCAGCAGCCCTCGTGCCCTGTCGACCATCTCTCCAGCTGCCTTTTCAGTAAAAGTTATTGTCAAAATCTGGTCGACTTCCGCGAATTTGCAGCTGAGGGCTTCGACAAAACGCTGCATAACAACTTCGGTTTTACCTGAACCGGCGCCGGCGGCGACAAAGAGCGGACGATCAAATGACTCAATGACGTCCTTCTGGTTCGGAGTAAGCACTTTTCCATCCTGATCACACATGAAAGCTCTCTTCAGTCCTTGTGGCGACATACGGCGCCATAATCGCAATAAGTACAGACACGTCCATTTAAAGAGGATTGGCTAAACCGTAGGGCGCGAATTCCCTTTGCCAACTCCAACGCCCTTTTCTCCGCTTCGTCGAGCACGCGATCAAATTCTTCCTGAGACAACTTATCAGCCTTGTTAATTTTCCTGCTTCCCAACAATTCATCATAAGTTTCCAGATAAATTCCCCGGCGACTTTCTCCCATAATCGAATAGTATTCGCCGCCGACCGGTACCAGTCCATATTGTCGTAGTGCCGACATATAAAGCGGTATCTGTACCTTCTGCTCATCCTCGAAATCCTTCCATTTTGATATCTTTGCCGAAGTCTTGTAATCAATAGCCAGGGCCAGAGGACCGCTTTTGATTCGATCGACGCGATCTATTGCTCCCCTCAATCTCAGGCCCTCTCCAATATTAAGGGCACCAACTGCCTCTCCATCACCAAAGCGCAGTTCAAATTTATCCGGTTCCAGCTGGCTTTTTTTATTTGATGCTTCGCGGTCAATAAAACGGTCCAGATGATACTGCAATGTGTACCTTAACAAGGCGCTGTCAGCATCCGACCCCAACGCCCGCTTTTCCAACTCCTGATTGAGTATTTCCTGCATTTTCCCACGGGCTGCTGACAGCTGTCCCTCATCCGCTTTTCCGAGAACCACGTGTGGCTTGATAGCCTTGCTGAACTCACACAGGACTGCATGGGCGATCGATCCCCGATCTAGGTTGTATGAGTCCATTTCCATCATCGCTGGTTCCAGCATTCTGTCCACATAGAACGCGAAAGGACACCGGGCATAATTCTCAAGCTGGCTGGCGCTGAACAGTTTCTGGTTTTCAAATTTGGACCGAACTCCGGGGTCATGAAAGACCGGCTCTTTCAAAGCTGCCGACTCCAGACACTTCTTGAGTCGATCATCGATTCCGGCTTCCTTCGCAGCCGCGATCAAGATTTTCGTAACAGGCTGTGGCACAACCTCGTCTCTTGAAGGCCGTCGCTCCCCGGCAACAAGGCAGAGAGATCTTAAGGCCTGTTTTTCCCGGGGGGCTTTCCCAGGGCTGAAAGTCACATCAGAAATAACTCTGCGGCGGCGCTGTTTTAGATTTAATTCATCAAATAACTCAAGTACTTCATCAACAAAAAGTGAGGGCACATTCTCTTTGCCTTCGCTACTGCAATAGGGATAGCAAAGATAGATTTTCTGCCCGGCTCGTGTCAGAGTTCTATGAAACAGGAACCTTTCATCCTCCAAACGGCCCTGGTTACGACCAAGATCCAGCTCTTTCTCCTTGAGTTTTTCCCGAACGGAGTCGGAAAGGAATGGCTCCTCGCGACCAAGCGATGGAAACTCCCGCTCAAGGAGCCCGCAGAGAAAAACCACATCGAATCGCTGGTTAAGAACACGATGGGGATCCAGCAAGCGCACACATCCGCGACTTCGGGCTGAAGGGGCCCGCAGACTCGCGGCCCTGATACCATCCTTTATGAGAAGAACGGCTTCGACTGCTGGATAACTGGAGGATTTGATCCGGCTCGCCTCTTCGCAGATCCCGCTGATTATTTTCAAAGCGCTAATGTCGATTTCGCCGCTTTCCGAGTTATTTAATCCAAGGGAATCTTCACCGACCAAAATCCTGCGCGAGACCAGATAATTGGCCAGTTTCGCAATCTCCTTGCCAAGGCTGGCCAAATCCAGCTGCGCCGCTTTTTCCAGTTTGCTTATTTCCCAAAGGTCGCGCCCTTCCAGTTCTTTCCACTTTCGGATCAGTCCGGCAGTGTCATCGATTCCACCCAAAACGGCTTCGCGGGCAAACTCATCTACCTTTTGGCTGCCCGCTACCGGATACGAACCTCTTAAATAGCGGAGGAGAGTATCGCGTGGGCTTTCATTATTTATGAACTTTCCTTTTTCGCCGGCCAGATCCCTGGCGACGAAATCCAGAAGTGAAACAACAGACTGGCCAAGTGGTGTTTCCTTGAGGGGTTCCTCTGAAGGCAAGTCATAGGGAATATCGAAATCATCAAGCGCCGACGCTACAGCTCTGGCGCCAGCTCCCAGGTTTCTAAATACGACAGCGATATCATCGAGGCTTGACGCACGGGAACGCCAGATTTCCAGAATCTCGGCGGCGACCATCTCGGCTTGCCCGCGATTGCCAGCGCCTTCCAGAACTATAATTCTATCGTTCGACGGTATCTTTTCTGAGTCGGTTATCCCCTCGAACAGGAAGCGATCCAAATGGACGAGTGCGGCGGGTAGCCGGTCTGTTTGCGGGACATCCAGGAATTCACAATCAGACCTCTCCATCAGGTCCGCGAAGTGCTGACTCGGAGCTTCGGTGGACATGGCCCCTTGAGCAAATGGAGCAGTTGCAACTACTTCTACGTCTGAAATTTCCCAGGCCCTTATAAAGGCTCTCTCAAGTGAGGTGAAATCCCAAAAACCATCGATTACGGCAAAATCATACGACAGCAATGCTGGATCTTCTCTAAGCATTTCGACAGCATTGCGTCGAGCAAGATCGGTATCAATGATATTCTGTTCGTCTAGCAGTTCCTCATAACCGGAATGAAGTGTGTATATATCTGAGTTCAGCTCCGGGTCGATTAAGCCTTTTCCAGAATTAGCAAGCATTTTCGGCCCGATTCCCGCTTGCTCCATTTCGGCTAACAGAACTTCGAACGCTTTCAGAAAGCCTTCGTATTTTGAAGACTTTTCGAGGAACGAGAGCTTGGCCTTGTCAGTTATCGACTTAAGCAGAATTCGTCGTTCAACTTCGCTGATAACACGTGGCCGTAAATCAATCTTCCTGATAATGTCATCACAGAGTTCGCCGAAAGTTGTAATTTTACCTCTTGTGATAACCGGTCTAATGCCTAGAATCTGGCGCTCAAAATGCCGCGCGTCCGGTCCGCTAGGTGCGATGAACACGGCTTTATCGCCCCGGTCCAGCGCCGCCAGAAACGCCTCGATAGCGCGCGTGGTCTTGCC
>JAENWV010000065.1 GCA_016650015.1 Thermoleophilia bacterium
CGGCCAACTTCCATACGGCAAACTCACCTGCTGAACGCTAGCCCCTGTTGATGACACGCTTTTTCAGCGCCTTTTTCAGCGCCTGGCTCAGCTCGTCCGGCGTGAACGGCTTTACCACAAACTCGCGGGCGCCGAGACGGTCAGACTGAGTGGCCATGTCAAACGTCCCCAGACCGGTGATGACGATGGTGCTCAAGTCGAGGCTGGTGCTTTTGATGACTTCCAGGAGTTCCAGGCCCGACATGTCCGGCATCATGATGTCGGTGACAACAGCGTCATAATCATTTTCGCTCACCAGTCGCAACGCTTCCTTGCCGCTGGCGGCAGTGGTAACAGTGTAGCCTTCGTTGGTCAGAATCTGTTCGCAGACATCGCGTATTACTGCTTCATCATCAACAACCAGAACATTCTCTGCAGACATAATTTCCCCCGTTCCCATAAAACCTTTACAGTTTCAAGCTACGCGTTGATAATCACTTGATATATTGGCTGTCGGTAATTTGACTGTGAATGTTGAACCAGCGCCGACCTTGCTTCTCACCTCGATCGCGCCACCATGCTCCTCGACTATGCGCTGCGATACCGATAGGCCAGTCCAGTGCCTTTGCCAATATCCTTGCTCGTGTAGAAGGGGTTGAAGACCAGGTCGAGCTTTTCCGGCGGAATGCCATCGCCGGTATCACTGAACGAGGCTTCCACCCAGGGGCGCTTGCCATCAGGCTTGGCAGCCCGAATGCTCACGGTCAATACGCCGCCTTCTTCCATCGCCTGGAGCGCATTGTTCAGAATATTGATAAAGACCTGCTTCATCTGGTTGATATCTACATAGACCTGGGGAACGTCCTCCTCGTAATCCAGCTCGATCTTCACATTGATGAGATCAGCCTGCTTTCTGAGCAGCGTCAGCGTGTCGTCCATGACTTCCTTGATGGAAGCCTTGTGTTTTTTCAGACCTTCCTGCCGGGCGAAGTCCAGCAGGTTGCGGACGATGTCGCGAGCCCGCATTGTCTCGTTTTCAATCACTTTCAAATTCCTGGCGTTTGGATCGTCAACGGACAAGCCACGCTGCAAAAGTGCAGCATAACCGAGCACCCCGGTGAGAGGGTTATTGATCTCGTGGGCGATATTCGATGCCAGCTCACCGAGCGCAGCCAGCTTGGAGGACTGCAGCAACTGCTCCTGCAGCTGACGTTGTTCCTCGACCTGCTGCTCGAGCATTGCCATCATGTTGTTAAAAGCCTCGCCCAGGCCGGCCAGGCTGCCGGACCTGGCCATTTTGTAAACTTCACATTTCTCGCACTTGCCGAACTTCTGGGCAAAAACACCCTGCACTTCGCCGCCACAGTGAGTTCCCGCTACCTGCCAGCAGCGCAGGTTCTCCGATTTGTAGGACGGGCAGTCAATATAACTGCATTCCTTGACCTCCCAGCACTTGGCCAAGCCTGGATTGTCAAAGCGCACCGAAAAACTGCGGCGCCTCTCCGCCGAAGAAATCAGCTGGCTGATCTTTTTTGTCGCTTTGGCCAGATCCGCATTCTGCGAGGCCAGCTCGCCGGTAGTATCCTGAAGATCATTGAACAGCAGCGCGTTTTCCACGGCCATTGCCACCTGGCCGGCAACCGCCCCCAACAGGCTGAGATCGGCCTGCGAGAAGCGGCCGCTCTTCTCGCTGCCCACGCCGAGCACGCCCAGCAGCTTGCCCCTGAATTTCATCGGAACCGCCGCCAGGGAAGCTACACCGTCGGCCGCCACTATCTGGGCGGTTTCGCCGGGAAATTCCTCGATGTTGAATGCCATGGGCTCTCCTTGCTGGGCCACCATGCCCACCAGGCCTTCGCCCATTGCCAGCTGATTGATACGGTCAAGGTACTCGGGGCTGCCGCCCCTCCAGATTCTCAAGTCCAGAGTTTCTGTTTCCTGATTAAATAGATGCACGCAGACGCGATGGGCTGTAAACAGATCCACAACCTGGTCGAGAGCAGCCCCGAGAATCTGATCCAGATCCAGCGACTGGCCTACGGCGGTGGAAACAGCATTTAGAGCAGCCAGCTCCCGGTTTCGTTCAAATATATGCTGCTCCAGTTTCTTGCGTTCGGTTATATCGCGGGCGACGCCCACCAAGGCGATGACTTTTTCGTTCTCCCGATAAGCAGTGCCGGAAATTTCAATGAATCTGGATTCGCCACACTGGTCCACGACAGCCCGTTCGTAAGGCTGCACATCGTTACCCCACATTACCTTTTCAAAGTTGCCGACCGCGATGGCGACCGCGCCGGAGGCGACGATTTCTGTGAACTGACGTCCCATCAGAGCCTCGGGCTGGTAGCCCAGAACGGCCTCGCTGTCGCCGCTGACAAACTGGAAGCGGCCATCGGAACCGATGACGAAGATGACATCGTTGACACTGGCCATAATATTTTCACTGAAGCTTTTCAGGTCCTCAAGTTCACGAGTGCGGGCCGCCACCTCCAGCTCCAGCGAGCGCGATCGTTCGCTGGCGCGGAATCCGTCCAGAATCCGCTGGACGAAATACGCGACGACGGGGAAAATGAAAACCAAGGAGAGAATGAAGGAGTGCTCCAGCAGACTACGGTTAAAATGGGTAATAAATGAGCCGCCTTGAAGAAACTCGATGCCGAAATAAACCGCGTTGATCATGACCCCCGTAGCGGCTATGACGTAGACCAGCCACGAAACCCTGGTCCGATTCCGTACAAGAGAATCAGACACGTCTTCTGGAGAAACGCCAGGTATCATTCCACCCTCCAGTGTTATCCGCTGAATTGCCCGCTAATAGCCGCTCCGGCCGGCGCCGGAGCCGCATGTGAGGCGTATCGGCATATCAGGGAAACCCCTTAGATTTGTACACGGTATCGAGCGATAATTGTGTATTAACCGGGAAGACGGGTAAGAACAGACTGTAATCAATCCAGACTTTCAAGAAGGGACAGGACATGTGTGAACTCAATGTGTACATGCTCGGAGAAGTCGAGGAAAAACTTGTCATGGAGGATGTCGCCAATATCGTGCCCGAAGGCGACGCGGTGGTTCTGACCGACATACTCGGCCAGCAGAAGGTCGTTGACGCCCGGATACTCGAAATAAGGCTGCTCGATCACAAGGTGTTCCTGGGCCGATAGACAGGCGACGAGCGCAATCCGGCGGCAGCTGCCGGTATCCGTCATTTGACTCTTCACTGTTATTCGGCTATCTTTTAATTCGAGGGGCCGAAGCCTCTCTTCAGGGAGCCGAAGCTCTTTAACCAAATCTGTTTCGATCCGACCTCGAAGGTCTGGAAGAGCCGGTGGGCTCCCGTCTTCGAGGTTTTTTGTATTTTTGGAGGGTTAGCATGGGAAAAAACAAGGTTATCGCGGTGATCGACGGCATGGGCGGCAACATCGGCCATCAGATAGTGAGTCAGCTACGGCGTGAGCTGCCGGCGGAGATCGAGATCATGGTCTTCGGCACCAACTCCGCCGCAACCGCCAACATGATGAAAGCCCGCGCCAATCGGGGCGCCACCGGCGAAAATGCCATTCGCGTTTCTATCGACCAGGCGGACATTATTCTGGCGCCGGTGGCATCGGTCATCCCCAATTCCTACA
The DNA here is from genome assembly GCA_016650015.1 of Thermoleophilia bacterium. Taxonomy (GTDB): domain Bacteria; phylum Actinomycetota; class Thermoleophilia; order BMS3ABIN01; family BMS3ABIN01; genus JACRMB01. Next base: position 3,606 of record JAENWV010000065.1, read on the forward strand.
TGGGTGAACTGACCTCCGGCATGGCTGAAGCCATCGCTTCTTCACCGGGGGAGAAAATACTTTTACCCCTGGGCCAGTTTCACATCAGTTTCGTCGGGGTCGACCGGCAGCCGTTGCCGCACCTGATGGAAGAGGCGCTGGCTCGAGTCAGACAGCTTCTCGGTATTGAAGGGGAGGTGAAGACTGATGTGTGAACTTGCGGTATATCTACTCGAGAACGGAAAAGAAAAGATTCTCATGGAAGATGTGGCCAGCATAAAACCCGAGGGTGAACGGCTCGTGCTTACCGATCTGCTCGGGCGGCAGGAGATAGTCGAGGCTGAATTCAAGGAGCTGAAGCTCCTTGAGCACAAGGTTTACCTGGTTAAATAAATTGCTTCTTGATTCTGAGGCGTTACAGGAGAGCAGATGCACATACCGGATGGTTATCTCAGCCCGCAGACCGCGGGCGGAATGTGGGCTTTGGTGGTCCCTGCCTGGTACTGGGCGGGGCACAAGGTCAAAAGTACGCTCAGCTCCAGACAGGCTCCACTGGTGGCGGTCGGAGCAGCGTTCACCTTCGTCATCATGATGTTCAATATCCCGCTTCCCGGTGGGACTACGGGGCACGCGGTAGGCGGTACTATCCTGGCGGTTGCTATCGGCCCGTGGGCGGCGGTCATCGCCATAACGGTTGCATTGGTTATTCAGGCTGTCTTCTTCGGGGATGGAGGCATCCTCGCTCTGGGCGCCAACTGCTTCAACATCGCCTTCATTTTGCCGGTCACCGGCTACTTCACTTACAGGCTGCTCGCCAAAGGAGCTGCTCCGGGATCGTCGCGGCGCTGGCTGGCTGCAGGGATAGGAGCCTGGGCTGGCCTCAACCTGGCCGCGTTTTTCACGGCGGTGGAATTCGGCCTGCAGGGAGAACTGTTCAAAGCCGCCGACGGTTCAGCGTTGTATTCGCCTTACGGCCTGTCTGCGGCAATTCCGGCGATGATGCTCCCTCATTTACTGGTTGTGGGGACTATTGAAGCGGTGATGACCTCCATGATCTATGTATTTCTGATGCGGACAAACTCCATCCTGCTGGAAAACTACGCCGGATTGAAGGCGGCCGCGACTGGCAATTTCCGGTTGAAACCACTGATCGTCGGTATCGTGCTTTTACTGGTATGTGCCCCCTTGGGGTTGCTGGCGACCGGTACCGCCTGGGGAGAATGGGGGACGAATGATATTCAAAAGGAGATCGGCTACGTCCCGGAGGGCATGCAACGATTCGCGAGCCGCTGGAAAGGTTTCTTACCCGAATACGCCTTGCCAAAAAGCGATGAGGTCGCCGCTGGAGAGACGCTGGATGCCTCGAAATCAGAGGCGCCAATCTCAATGGCAGGCGTCTGGAAATCCACACCCGCCTACTTGATATCCGGGGCGCTGGGGCTACTCCTGGTCAGCGGGATGGTGTTGATGGGCGTGAGGTTGCTAACCGGCAAATCACCGAACAAGGAGCGGCTTGGCTGACGACCTGTCCACACCAGCCTGGATGACCGAGAAAAGCGCTGGCGGCTGCCAGTGCCTTTCCATCGGGCATACGCGGCGCGAGAGCGCCATCCAGAAAACCATCATGGGGATGTCGCAAACGATCCGGGGAAGCGTATTCTCAGAGCAGATAGCGGGCCGTCCGGGTCTGTTGCAGGAGACCGACCCCCGTGTTAAAACCGTGGGCCTGCTGGGGCTGCTGATCGTGGTTTCATTCCTCAGAAACTGGTACATAATACTCGGCCTGTATGGATTGACGCTGGCGATGGCGGCAGGCTCGCGCATTTCGCTCAGGTTTTTTATCAAACGTGTATGGCTTTTTATTCCTCTCTTTGCCGGTATTATCGCCGTTCCCAGTCTCTTCAGCATCTTCCGCCCGGGTGACCCACTCTGGACAATCTGGGATTTCGGTGGCGAAGTCACCCTGGGGCCGTGGTCGCTGGGTAGCGGACTGGCCATCACTCACCAGGGACTCAAGGGCGCGGTTATACTCATTATCAGGGTGGCCACGTCGGTGTCACTGGCGGTACTATTGGCACTGACTACACACTGGGCTGACCTGCTCAAGGCGCTCAGGGTTTTCCGGGTGCCACGCATTTTTGTGCTCATTCTATCGATGACCTACCGCTATATTTTTCTTATCCTTGGCCTGGCCACTGATATGTTCACGGCACGTACCAGCCGCCTAGTGGGAAGCTCGAGTCCTCGGGAAGACCGGCGCTTCATCGCTTCCAGCATGGCCACCCTTTTGAGTAAATCGCATGCCCTCAGCGAGGATGTTTACGCCGCCATGATCAGCCGGGGCTATGCTGGCGAACCTTTGACTTTGCACCGGTTCCGGACAAACACCGGAGACTGGTTGTGGCTCGCCGCTACAATTTTATTTGGCGCCGCGGCGCTGGGGAGTGACCTTTTCATTGGCTGAACAAAAAACTGGCGGCTCCTTGGATAAGCCCCGCAACGACAGCGCTTTAAGCAATGCCGCGGTTTTCGAAGTGGATGCCGTCGAGTACCGCTACGAGGACGCCGCGGCGCTCGATGGTGTCAGTCTTTACATAAGCTCCGGTGAGAGCGTGGTGTTGCTCGGGGCCAACGGTTCGGGCAAGTCGACGCTGTTGAAGATGCTCGATGGCCTGATCTTCCCGACCGGGGGCAGCATCAAGGCCTTCGGCGCCGGCCTCACCGATGACGCCTTGAAGGATGAGGGATTCTCAATGTCGTTCCGACAGCGCGTCGGCTTTGTCTTTCAGAACTCTGATGCCCAGCTGTTTTCACCCACAGTCTGGGACGAGATCGCCTTTGGGCCGCTACACCTGGGTCTATCGCCGGAAGATGTCAAAGAGCGGACTGAAGATACGCTGCACATACTGGGACTCCAGCACCTGCGGGAACGTCCGCCTTATCACTTAAGCGGTGGTGAAAAGAAAAAGGTCGCACTGGCCTCAGTGCTGGCCATAGGGCCCGAGGTTCTACTATTCGATGAGCCTACCGCAGGGCTGGACCCCAAGACCGAGAGCTTCCTGATCCGGCTAATTTTGCAACTGACGGCGGCTGGCAAGACGGTAGTGACCGCCACCCAGGACCTGCGGCTGGCAGCAGCGATCGCTGACCGGGTCATGGTACTGGGAGAGGATCACCGGCTGGCTGGCGAGGGCGAGGCGTCGACTATCCTGGGGGACCGGGAGCTGCTTTTAACCGCCAACCTGATACATGATCATCCGCACCGGCACGGGGGCGTCGAGCATTTTCATCCGCATAGTCACTTGAAGGATCATCACGGAAATGAGCATGACTGAACTAAGACTTGCCAAAAAGGGGGAGAGCCCGCTCCTAAAAAATCCGGGGCATTGGCTAAACCCGATTCTAGGCTGTGCTGACCACCTTGAATGAGGCAAGCCCCTCAACCGGCTCGCTGTAATCATCGAGCACGGTATCGACACGGGCATGGGGCGGGCCGTCGTGGCAGAGCTTCACCATCAGTTCAACAGCCTCTTCGCTACCCTCGAAGACTGCCTCAACATTGCCATCAAAGCGGTTGCGGACCCATCCTCTGAGCCCCAGACGGTGAGCGTTCTCGCTAACCCAGCCGCGGTAGAAGACGCCCTGGACGCGGCCGGTGATATAGACGTGTGCACGCTTGAGCGCCATTAGAATTCATCGATCCTCAGGCCAGAACACGCAGGCCCTTGTACTTGAGCTTTTTCAGCCGCCGCACCCGAAACGCCAGATAAATCAGGGTGAGGACAAACAGATAACCCACGGGAGGAAGCAGCAGCATCAGAACTGAAAGAAAAAGAACCGTGATATCGAGCGCGGGTCCGGGGTCCCTGCCCTCGCCGATCATTACCAGGCCTTGCTGGACATAGTTGCCGGCCAGGGCGAGCGCCACACCCACCGGTATGCCGATGAAATGAACGGCGCCGGGGAACTCTCCGGCCATGGTCGCCGACATGACCAGGGCGCCCGCGGCAACGGCCAGGGGCAATCTCAGCACACGCTCGATGCTCACCAGCGCCCGCACCCGGGTCATCATGATTTCGATCACGACCAGGACCAGGAGGATCACCACGGCCGCATCCGAAACCATGAATGCCATGCCATCGGCCCTGAAACCCCAGACCCAGCCCATGCGGGCCATGAACATGTAGACCGCCAAAGGTATAAACGCGCGAAAGCCCGCCAGCCCCGCAAGGCCGGCGCCGGCTCCAATCGCCCACGCAGCTGCCATCGGACCTCCCCAATCGATAATTGTTTGCGCCAAGGTAAAACCGGCGTCCGAATTCTACCATTTCCGAGCTGTTGCTTCTAGAAACAGGCGCGACTAGAATCAAATGTCATGACCAGGATAGACTTTGACAAATACGAAGATTTTTACGCGAAACGCACCGGCGGCATGCGTTCTTCGGTCATGCGCGACCTGATGGCCATAACGGCGCGCCCGGATGTGATCACCCTGGCCGGCGGCCTGCCGAACACCGAAAGCTTTCCCGCCAAGACGCTGGCCCGGGTAACCCACGAGGTTTCCATGCA
>JAENWV010000070.1 GCA_016650015.1 Thermoleophilia bacterium
CGTGGCCCGCTCGGAAATGCCGCCGAACCTGGACCCGCAGGTCGGCCAGCGGTTGCATTCACACCAGCCGGACGGTGAGCCGGTAACCGCGACCATCACCGCGATCAGCGACGAGTCGGTCACGCTGGACGGCAACCATCCACTGGCCGGCGAGGACCTGATCTTCGAGATCGAGCTGGTGGAGATCGTCTAGCTGGTATGACATACGCCGAGCTGGTGGAGATCGTCTAGCTGGTATGACGTACGCCGATGCCGCCGTCCTCCAGCCGCTCCCGGTAACAACAATTGAAGCTCTTCCAGCCGCCGGCGAGATTATATAGCTCGCTAAAGCCGTTGAGGTCGAGGATGCGGTAAGCCAGGTAGCTACGGATGCCGGTCAGGCAATATATATAGAGCGGTTGCGCCAGCCTCCGCGCCTCGTCGAGCCGTGAGCGCAACTCATCCAGCGGAATCAAAACCGCCCCTTCGATATGCCCCTTCTCGTATTCCTTACGTGTCCGCACATCCAGCACCGTGCCGGCGGCGGTCTTCTCCGGATGGTCTTCCGCGAACCAGAAACGCACGTCGCCATTCAGCACGTTGGCGCCGACGAAGCCAGCCATGTTGATGGCGTCCTTGGCCGAGCCGAAGGGCGGCGCGTAGGCGAGTTCCAGCTGTTCCAGGTCATGTACCGTCATCCCCATCCGCACGGCGACGGCGAAAATGTCGATGCGCTTGTCGACGCCGTCGAAGCCGACGATCTGGGCGCCGAGGATCCTGCCGTCCTCGGGATCGAACAGCACCTTGGCGTGCATCTGCTCGGTGCCGGGGTAGTAGACCGCATGGCCAAAGGGGTGCAGGTAGATTTTTTCGAAGGCGATCCCGGTCCGGCGCAGGGTTCTCTCCGATGCGCCGGTGATGGCCGCCGCCAGGTCGAACAGCTTGACGATGGCGGTTCCCTGAGTGGTCGTATAGGCGCTGTTCCTGCCGCAGATGTGATCGGCGGCGATGCGTCCCTGCCGGTTTGCCGGCCCGGCCAGTGGGATATTGGTCCGTTCTCCGGTGACCGTGTCGGTCACTTCGACCATGTCGCCGGCGGCGTAGATTTCGGGGTCGGAAGTGCGCAGGTGTTCGTCGACCCTGACGCTGCCGCGCGCGCCCGTCTCCAGGCCGGCGGCTTGGGCTAGTCCCGACTCCGGAACAACGCCGATCGCCATCAAAACGAAATCGGCCGCGACGCTTTGGCCATCCGCCAGTTCGATCTCGACCCGTCCGTTGACATCATGGAAAACCTTTACACCGGTCCCCAGCCGCACCCGAACGCCTTTTTCTTCCAGGTGGAAACGCAGGTCGCTGGCCATTTCGGGGTCGAGGATGGGGAGGACCTGCTCCTGCAGCTCCACCAGATCGACCTTGAGGCCGCGATGGACCAGGGCCTCGACCATTTCCAGGCCCACATAACCGGCGCCGACGACCACAGCGGTCTTCGCGCCGCCATCGACCAGTTTCTTGACCAGGTCCATGTCGGGGATGTTGCGCATGGAATAAATACGCGGATGATCGATACCCGGCAAAGCCGGCCGTACCGGCGCCGCCCCCTGGCAGAGCAGGAGCCTGTCATATGGCTCATCGTATTCGCGGCCGGTCAGGCGTTCGGTAACCCGGACGCTCCTGCCGCCGCGATCGATCGCGGTTACCTCGTGTCCGGTCCGCACATCGATATTGAACTGCTCGCGGAACAGCTCCGGCGTGGCGATCAGAAGGTCTCGCCGCCGTTTGATCTCGCCGCCGATATGATAGGGAAGGCCGCAGTTCGCAAAGGATACATACTCACCCCGCTCGAGGATGATGATCTCGGCTTCCTCGCTGAGCCGCCGCAGACGGGCCGCCGCCGATGCACCGCCGGCGACGCCGCCGACTATCACTACCTTCATTCAGCTTTCCTTTCCAGGTAGTTGAAAAGATAAAAATTTCCGGGGTTGACCTTGAGCGCCATCATGCTACCGGACGTTTTTTCCCTGGTTTCCGCGTTCATTGGTTTTCCTTCCCTCGACGTTTGGAAAATCATCCCTGATTTATTCAATCACCGGGACAAGTTCCCCCCCCCTCGGAAATGAATCTGCTAGCTGGCTCCGGTGACATCACGCCGCCGAATCACCGCCGCCGAAATGGCGATAAACACAATTAGACATCCCGCCAGCACCAGCGCGGCCTGCGTGCCGGAAACGCTGTCGCCGGAGAAACCGCCTGGTCCCGCCTCCGACGGTAGCGTGACCCCCAGGGACGAGATCAGCGAATAACCGTTAGTGCGCAGCAGAACCGTCGATATCTGTTTGAGCAGGTCGATCTGCCGGCCGAACGAGGAGATGATCCCCTCGATCACCAGGCCATAGATGATGCCCAGGCCGATCGCCAGCGCCGTGCCACGCGAAAGAACAGCGAGGAAAACCCCGAAGGCGGCCCAGACCGCCAGCAGGAACCAGCCGGCCGCCAGCGCGCGCAACAGGTCCCAGAGCGGCGGCAGTTCGATGGGCTGACCCTCGCGCCAGGATATTGACACGCTGGCCAGAAAGGCGAGCAGGAACACCAGCAGCACAAAGGGAACCAGGGCGATGGCCAGGGCCAGCATCTTGGCGAAGAAGACTTTCAGCCGCCCGGCGCGCTGGGTGAACGCGGGAGTGAGGGTGCCCCAGTTGTATTCGCTGCCCATGGCCAGGGCTCCCATGATCAGCACCATGGTGCCTCCGAAGAAGGGGAACGAGTTGGTGATATTGGCGACCAGGTTCTGGGGCAGCAGGGCAATCAGCAGCACCGCTCCGACGCCGCGCCCGTGAAAGTTCAGGTCGCTGGTGTAAGCGTAATAGGGAAGCAGGTAGGAGAACAGGATTGCCATGAACAACCAGAATCCCAGCAGAACCCAGTTGCCCACCCGTTTGCGCAGCAGTAACAGTTCGGCGATCAGGCTATCCAAGCGGCTCAGCCTCCTCGGTCAGGCTCAGGAAGACACTCTCGAGTGACAGTTTTACGACGCAGAGTTCGCTGACCTGGATGCCGGCTTCCACCAGCACCCTGTTGATTTCGGCGGCCCGGGACGGATCAACCTCGATCATCAGGTTGCCACCATCGCCGGTATCGACTTTGCCAACGCCTTCGAGTTTTTCCAGTAATTCGATGGCTCCGGACACCGGCTCGGCCCTGAGCTTCAGCCTTTCACCCCGGCGCAGTTCATCGAGGGTACCTTCCTTGATGATCCTGCCCTCCTTGACGACGCCGATGCGGTCGCAGATCTGCTCAAGTTCTCCCATCAAGTGGCTGGAAAGCAGCACCGTGCGCTCCCCGTGGCCGAGGTTACGGATCAGGTCCCGCATCTCCGCCATGCCGGCCGGGTCCAGGCCGTTGGTCGGTTCGTCGAGAATCAGCAGCTCCGGGTCCTTCAGCAGAGCCGCGGCCATTCCCAGCCGCTGCTTCATGCCCAGGGAATAGGACTTGAAACGGTAATCAGCACGCCGGGTCAGGTCGACCTCTGCCAGGACCGGTTCGATGCGGTTGTAAGAGACGCCGGCGTGGCGAGCCAGCACCCGCAGGTTGTCGCGCCCGGAGAGGTAGGGGTAAAAGGCCGGAGTTTCCACCAGGGCGCCAATGCGGGCCAGCGCCTCCGGCGAGCCCGGCGCTTCGCCGAGCATCTCGCAATCGCCGGAAGTGGGGCGGACCAGCCCCAGCAGCATCCGAAGAGTCGTGGTCTTGCCGGAGCCGTTGGGGCCGACAAAACCGTAAACCTCGCCACGCTTGACCTTCATGCTGAGGCCATCGACCGCCATGATGTCTGGTCGGTAGCGTTTTCTGAGTTCTCTGGTCTGGATGACGTGGCTGTCGGTCAGTTTGCTCTCCTTCAGTCTCAGCTTTATATGCCCGAAATCCGGGCTGGTGAATCTATCTGGTCAGTGTATTCTGCCTTACGATAACAAAAAAGCGCACCCTGTACCCGGGACGATATCGATGCATGCCCGCCACCATGAAACTGCTGAGTGACTGGAACTGGTACCTGCCCAAATGGCTGCAATGGCTGCCGGACTTCCATGTCGAGGGCAACCGGGACAAGAATGATCCTCACGAATGAGGCAGGCGCGGTCGGTCGGATGATATTCACGATTAAGACAGGCGCGGTCGGTCGAATCTCCGCCACCCTCCTCCGGGGGTTTGGTTTGTTCGGCTGACAAAAGTATACTTTATTGATTAGCTTACGGGAGATTAATGGAAGACGCACCGGATATTCATCATAAGTCGAAGGTGATCGCCATGGTCGGCGTGATGCTGGCGATCTTCCTCGCCGCGCTGGACCAGACGATCGTCGCCACGGCAATGCCGCAGATAGTGAAGGAGTTCCAGGGGCTGGAGCACTTGAGCTGGGTCTTCTCCGCCTACATGCTGGCCTCGACGGTCACCATCCCCATCTACGGCAAGCTGTCGGACATCTACGGGCGCCGGGTCTTTTTCGTGGCGGGCATCATCATCTTCATGGCCGGTTCCATCATGAGCGGCCAGTCCCACTCGATGTTCCAGCTGATCCTCTTTCGCGCCTTCCAGGGCATCGGCGGCGGCGCCATCATGGTCAACGCGATCGCCATCATCGGCGACCTGTTCACCCCAGCTGAGCGCGGGCGCTGGCAGGGGCTGATCGGTGGCGTCTTCGGCATCGCCAGTGTCGCCGGCCCGCTGGTCGGCGGCTGGCTCACCGACAACATCAGCTGGCGCTGGATCTTCTACATCAACGTACCCTTCGGCATCCTGGCCCTGGCGGTGCTGATCATCGCTCTGCCGAAGATCCGCACGGAGGCTGTCCGGCGTTCCATCGATTTCCCGGGAGCGATAACCCTGGGGCTGGCGCTGATCTCGCTGTTGCTCGCGTTCGTCTGGGGCGGCAGCCAGTACGCCTGGGGTTCGACACAGATAATCGGCCTGTTTGCCGCGACGGCGCTGCTGCTGGCGATTTTCGCGCTGATCGAAAGCCGGGCTGAGGACCCGGTGCTGCCGCTGGGCCTGTTTGCCAACCGCGGCCTGAACATCTCGGTCATCGTCACTTTCCTGACCTCGTTCGGCATGTTCGGGGCTATCGTCTTCATACCGCTCTACGCCCAGAGCGTGGTCGGTTTTTCCGCCACCAATTCCGGGCTGGTGCTGGCGCCGCTGAGCGTCGGCATCATTATCTCCAGCGGCATCGTCGGCCAGATAATCAGCCGTACCGGGAAATACAAGCTGTCTTCGATCGTCGGCCTGGCAATCGCGGTTGCCGGCATGTATCTGTTTTCCCGGCTGGCGGTCGATACCACCAAGCTGGCGCTGGTGCGCGACATGGTTATTCTGGGGCTGGGCATCGGGGTCTCTTTCCCGATCTACACCATCGTCGTACAGAGCTCTTTCGACCGCAGCAAACTCGGCATCGCCACCGCCACCATCCAGCTGTTCCGCAGCATCGGCAGCACCGTGGGCGTGGCTATCATGGGCAGCCTGATGAATAACGCGCTGACTGACCATCTCGCCAATGTGGACTCGGATCCGTTTGTACAGACCATCAATCGGATGAATCCGGCCGCGGCGATCTCAGGCATCGACACAAACACCCTGCAGAACTTTCTATCCGCGGATGGCCAGCAGCGGATGGTGGGGTTGATAGAGAATGTGCCGGCGCCCCAGCAGGCCCAGGTGCAGGAGTATTATTTACAGTTCATCCAGACGCTCAAGGAAGCGCTGGCCGGGTCCATCAGCCACGTTTATACGCTGGGCGTTTTTGTGATCATCGCCGCGTTTTTGACCACGTTTTTCCTGCCGGTCATCGACCTGCACCGGGCGCGGAAGCGGCCGCCGGTCCAGGAGCTGGGCGTGGAACTGGAAGCCGAGATGGCCCTGGCTGAGCCCCGGGACGAACCGGAGCTGTAGTTTCCGGATACAGCGCAGCAGCAACCGGACACCGCTCTTTACCAACCGGATACCCGGACCTGTCGCAACCGGGCACGGCGCTTCATGAACCGGATCCGGAGCCCTCGATTTTGACTCCCGCGCAACTGGCCGGCGGTTCCAGGTTTTATTCCGCAACTAATCCGTCGAGCGATCAGACGCCGGCAGCCGTCGGGCGATCAGACGCCCGGGAGAAGTGATCAGCAAGCCGATTCAATTGCGAATCTGGTTTGCCAAGTCGTCCGTGGGGTTAAATTACAGGAAGCCACTTTTGTCCGCCAGATTGTCCCAATCGAGACGAAAGGGCAAAACTATGCAGGTAAGACTATGCCGCGGGCCGCAGGGCTGAAGCGGCTGATTTGTCGCTCTCGTGATCGTAAACTCACAATAATTTGCGCTCCGGGTCTCGAAAAGCGCCCCCGGCGTAGTATAATTCTGGCTTCCGGAAAACAGCAGGGGAGAGTAGACATGACAGACACGGACTTCATTTCAGGAGAGCCCGCACTTGAGTGCAAGTATGGCGAAAACGGCTATCAGACGCCGGCCGCTCTATATACTACTAGCGGCACCGATGATCCGCTGGCCCTCGACCGGTTCGAGGTGGTCCAGGGAACGGCTCCCAGTTACAACAACCTTTGTGATCTCGATCGCCTGGTCCAGACCGTTACTCATGTAGCGGCCGGCATGGATGTCAACGCCGGCAAGGTGCCGTTCATTGCCGTGGCCGGCAAGCATGGCAACCCGTGTGGCGCGGCCACAGGTGATGATCCGGCAATGGTGGCGGGCCAGGCGCTGGAGGGTGACCTGCGCGCGGTTTTCGGCGGCCTGATCCTGCTGAACTTCGAGGTCGACGAGACGATCGCCGAGGTCCTGATGACCCACAAAATGCCGGAAGGCGCGCGCCGTCTGCTGGACGGAATCATCGCCCCTGGTTTCACGCGGGGCGCCGTTGAAATGCTTGAGCGCAAGGGGAATAAGTGCCGGCTTTTAGCCAACCCGTCGCTCAGGCAATTGACTCGCGGCTCGCTTGATACGGCGCGGCGATTCCGCTACGTGCGTGGCGGCTTCCTGGCTCAGCCGAACTACACTTTCGTTCCCGACCTGACGTCCGGCGATGTTGAGCGGATCGGCGATGCCGGCGAAGGGTTGATCGAAAACATGATCCTGGCCTGGGCCATCGGCTCCACTTCAAACAGCAACACCGTTACCCTGGTGCGGGATAATATGCTGATCGGCAACGGCGTCGGCCAGCAGGACCGGGTCGGCGGCTGCAAGCTGGCGGTCATGCGGGCCGGGGACGCCGGGCACGATACGAAAGATGCGATTGCCTACAGCGACAGCTTCTTTCCCTTTGTCGACGGACCTACCGAGCTCCAACAGGCGGGGGTCAAGGCGATACTGGCGACCAGTGGCTCCATCCGGGACGGCGAGGTCAAGGAGTTCTGCCAGGAAAAGGGCGTAACATTATTCCTCTATCCGGATTCCGCCGGCCGGGGTTTCTTCGGGCATTAGCTTTTCCGAAGCCGCTCAGGTTGCTGATCTCCCGGCGTGGTTTTTAAATAACTAACGGGAATACAGGTCTTCATCTCCAGAAGATATTTTTACCTGAAAAAGGGTATTAATAGCTTATGGATTCAGCATCCGGCTCAAGGAGATGAGGACAATGCAAAGCTCATATTTTGGAATTGACCTGGCGCAAATCATTTTTGGCGGCGCGGTGCTTTTACTCTTTATTGGTTTTGCGGTCTGGGGTCTGCAGTCACTTCACAAGTCCGATAAAAGCGACGAGCGCGAACGGATGATCCACGGACGGAAAGGCTCCTGAGCCGTCCCTGTCTTCCATCATCACAAGCCGGCCAGGTCGCGCCGGTTAAAAAACAG
>JAENWV010000062.1 GCA_016650015.1 Thermoleophilia bacterium
CCTGCGGCACCGTGACGTCGAGATATTCAGGATCGGTGACGATATCCCGCACCGGGCCTTCACTATTGCCGGCGACGCCACAAATGACCCTGACCTTGGCACCGCCTTCCAGCTCGACGACCGGGATCTGCCCCGCCTTTATATCTCGGTAGCGCGGATCCATCATCTTCCTGGAAGCGGGCAGGTTGGCCCAGAGCTGGAACCCTTGCATTACGTCGCCAGCGTCGCCTTTCGGCATCTCCTGATGGATGATGCCACTGCCCGCGGTCATCCATTGAACATCTCCGGATGAGATAGTGCCCCGGTTGCCCATGCTGTCGCCGTGCTCGACATCGCCCTCGAGAACATAGGTAATCGTTTCGATTCCTCGATGCGGATGCCACGGAAAGCCCTTGATAAAGTGCTCCGGGTTGTCCGAACGAAAATCATCCAGCATCAGGAACGGGTCGAAGAGCGGCGCCTCGTTATTGCCGAAAGCGCGCTTCAGATGCACACCGGCGCCCTCGAGGGTCGGTCTGCTGGTAAAGACTTTCTGAATATTTCTAGCCGTTTTCATGGCGAACTCCATTCGCTTGTTTTGCCTTTTATTATTGTTCCCCCTGAAACGGAAACAAACCGGGCAGCCGGTGAAGCTGTCATCAAACCCGTGGGGGATATTTCGGGGATTCAATGCCTCATTGGTCCTCATAACCCGCTAGGTTTTGGAGGGGGACCAGCCGCCGCTCGGCCTCATGGACATCATCGTGCGCCGCAACGCCTTCGGCCGCCAGGTCACGAGCTTCGAGGCAGCGCTGGAGATTCCGGCGTTGACCGGGGAGGAAGCCGCCCCGGAAGCGGATGCATCTGGGGCGGCGGCGGCGAAAGTGGCCATGCCGTCTGCCGCCGCGTCCTTCCATGGAACCGCGTCCTTCCATGGAATCTTCATCCGCGCCCCCTGGATCGAATCGGCCGGGCCGGGCGTTAAAGTCATCGCCATGCATGACGGCCATATCGTCGCCGCGCGTGAAGGCAATATGCCGGTCACGGCTTTCTACCCCGAGCTTACCGATGACCTGCGGCTACACTGGCTATTCCTGCGAATGGTGGATGAATCTGAAACGAATGGTGAATGAATCTGAAGCGCCGCCACCCGCAAATAAAGTCAAAGACAAGGTATCAGGTAAAATAATTCGGCAAAGGGACACCCGTAAGTAGCGTAGAAAAAGGGAAATTTATGTCATGTTTCACCGCGGAATAAAATGGGTAACTAAACTCAGTATATTCTTATCATTAATTATCATTAAATCTTTCTTCACGATTTTCAAAGCAACCTTTTGCCCCAGCATTCTTACTCAGGGACCATAAAATGAACAAGAGAAGCTTCTCCAGAAGGCTTTTGGGCACGACAGCAATCTTCAGCACCTGCATTATCGGTATCATCGGGGTGATGTCAGGGACAGCGGCCTCCCAGACCTCCCACCAAGCCATGCCTGCTTCCAGCGGGGCCGGCACTACGCCGACAGACCCTCACGCGCAGCACAAGGTTACCCAGGCCGACCGTGAGGCCGCCGCCGATCGAGCTTTGGTGATGGGCGCCGGCACGAACTCTGTGAATAATCTGTCGAGTCCGCAAGCTATCATGGCCGCCCTTGATCCGCTCGGCACGCCCGACTATTTCGGCACCACACCCAATTATGCCAACAGCCAGCTGCCGGAATTCGAGCCGAATGGTCCCGTTACGATGTCCTATATCGTCTGGTCCCTGGGTCCTGCCTACTGTGATGCCAGGCGTTCCAAGATCGCCTCGGGTGACTTTGATGCAGACGGGAAATCTGACATCGCCATCCTGTTCGACTATGGCAACAGTACGACGACCTTATGGATTCTTAAATCAAATGGATCTTCATATACGCCCAGCCTGGCATGGTCGAGCGGGCCTGGCGAATGGGACTGGAACCGTTCGCAGATAGCAGCCGGAGATTTTGACGGCGACGGCAAGGCGGATCTGGCCGTCTTTTATAACTACGACAACGCGGTAAGCGGTCTCTGGTTTATGAAATCGGATGGTACAAACGTCACACCCAGTCTGGCCTGGTCGAGCAGGCCCGGTGACTGGGAGTGGAACCGTTCGAAGATCGCAGCCGGAGATTTTGACGGCGACGGCAAGGCGGATCTCGGCGTGTTCTATAACTACGATAACGCCATGAGCGGCCTCTGGTTTATGAAATCCGATGGCACTAGCGCGGCGCCCAGTCTGGCCTGGTCGAGCAGGCCCGGTGACTGGGACTGGAACCGTTCGAAGATCGCAGCCGGAGATTTTGACGGCGACGGCAAGGCGGATCTCGGCGTGTTCTATAACTACGACAACGCGGTAAGCGGTCTCTGGTTTATGAAATCCGATGGTACAAACGTCACACCCAGTCTGGCCTGGTCGAGCAGGCCCGGTGACTGGGAGTGGAACCGTTCGAAGATCGCAGCCGGAGATTTTGACGGCGACGGCAAGGCGGATCTGGGCGTATTTTATAATTATGACCGGGCAATGAGCGGTCTCTGGACCATGATATCGAATGGTACTAACGCAACGCCCAATCTGGCCTGGTTGAGCAGGCCCGGGGACTGGGAGTGGAACCGGTCACAGATTACAGCCGGCGACGTTAACGGAGACGGGAAGGCAGACATGCCGCTCCAGTACGACTATGGAAATAACAGGAGCAACATGTTCATTTTTAATTACAGCCCTACCATCAACCTCGTTCCCGGCTCGGGAATCAGGAAATTCGTGGATACTCTGCCAGGTTTGGGAGCCACGAACGCCAATGACCTGGGTCAATATATCCCGGTCGCGGTTCCGGATACCACCACCTACGCTGACGCCGATTACTATGAAATCTCGCTCGTGCGATATACCGAGCAGATGCATTCGGACTTGCCCCCCACCCAGTTGCAGGGCTACGTGCAGACCAATACCGCCGATCCCACTGTCAGCACACCACACTACCTGGGGCCGATGATCATCGCCCAAAAAGGCCGGGCGGTCCGCATCAAATTCACCAATGAGCTGCCAACGGGCTCCGGCGGCGACCTCTTCCTGCCCGTGGACACGAGTATCATGGGGGCCGGGGAGTACGAGATCGACGATCCGGGCAGTCCGGGCGCGACCATTTCGGGCATGTTCACGCAAAACCGCGCCGCCATCCATCTCCATGGCGGAGTAACTCCCTGGATCAGCGACGGCACGCCGCATCAATGGATAACCCCAGCGGGCGAATCGACCTCATATCCCGAGGGCATGAGTGTGCAAAACGTGCCTGACATGTTCTTCGACCCGGTCACTCATGATCCGGTCCCTGAGGGGACGCCGGGTGCGACGACTGATCCAGGTCCGGGTTCGCAGACCCTGTACTATACGAACCAGCAGAGCTCACGGCTGATGTGGTATCACGACCACGCCTACGGCTTAACCCGCGTGAACGCATACTCCGGCGAGGCCGCGGGTTACATCCTGCAAGACACCGTGGAAGAGCAGCTGGTTGACGACAACATCATTCCGGCCGACCAGATCCCGCTGATCGTCCAGGACAAGACCTACGTGCCTGACGCGGCCCAGCTGGAAGCCCAGGACCCCACGTGGGACAGGCCCAACTGGGGAGAGGAAGGCAATCTCTGGCTCCCGCATGTATACATGCCGGCCCAGAACCCCGCCGACCCAGGTGGCATGAACGCCATGGGCCGCTGGCATTATGGACCATGGTTCTTTCCGCCGACCCTCGGCATAGCAAATCCGCCGATAGCCAATCCGTTGTTCGACTGTGGAACCGGCGGCGAATGCACGAGGCCCTGGGAGCCGGCGACGATGCCGGCCACGCCCAATCCGTCCATTGCCCCGGAAGCTTTCATGGATACCCCGGTAGTCAATGGTACTCCTTACCCGACTGTAACAGTGGATCCAAAGACCTACCGGTTCCGTATACTGAACGGCGCCAACGACCGCTTCTGGAATCTGCAGCTGTATAAGGCCGATCCTGCTGCCCTGACAGTGGATGGCAGGCACAATACGGAAGTAAGGATGGTTCCCGCGGTGCCTAATTACGGCTTCCCTGAGACCTGGCCGGTCGACGGCAGGGAAGGCGGAGTACCGGACCCGGCGATGGCCGGCCCGGAAATGATCCAGATAGGCAACGAGAGCGGTTTCCTGCCTGCGCCGGTAGTTCTGCCGAATCAGCCGGTCGACTGGAACATCGACCCGACGACGTTTAACTTCGGCAACGTGACCAGCCATACGCTGCTTCTGGGAACGGCCGAGCGGGCAGACGTCATCATCGACTTCTCTCAGTATGCCGGCCAGACGCTGATACTCTACAATGACGCTCCCGCCGCATTCCCGGCGCGCGATCCCAGATATGACTACTTCACCGGCGCCCCTGACCTTACCGATACGGGCGGAGTACCCACGCCGCTGGCGGGCTACGGTCCCAATACGCGGACAGTCATGCAGATCAAGGTGGCCAATACGACTCCGGCTCCCGCATTCAACACGGCGGCCCTGAACGCGGCATTCGCAACTAACGGCTCGACGCCGGGCGCGTTCGCCGCGTCACAGGATCCGATCATCGTGCCGCAGGACGGCTATAATTCCGCCTACAACGCGAGTTACTCATCCACAAACTACTCGAACATCTTTGACTCATCCATGACCTTCCTGCCAGCGGGCTCGGTCACGCCGCTGACGATCCCGTTCGAGAGGAAGGCCATCCAGGACGAGCAGGGTGAGGCGTTCGACAGTTATGGCAGGATGGCCGCCAACCTGGGCACGGAGCTACCGTTCACTCCCGGCGGCACCGACTTCGTCCTGCAGGGTTATATAGACAAGCCGACGGAATCCATACAGACTTCCGCGACGCCCATGGCGCCCGCAGCGGGTGACGGGACCCAGATCTGGAAGATAACGCAGAACGGTGTCGATACCCACACCATTCATTTCCATTTCTTCAGCGTGCAGCTGATCAACCGGGTCGCCTGGGACGGGGCTGTCATCATGCCTGACGCCAACGAGCTGGGATGGAAGGAGACCATCAGGGTGAACCCGCTGGAGGATACGATCGTGGCTCTGAGGCCGGTGGCGCCAACGCTGCCGTTCGAAGTACCCGGCAGTATCCGCCCCATGGATGTGACCCAGCCGATCGGCTCATCGATGGGATTCAGGCAGTTAGACCCATTTACGGGCGAGCCCGCGGTCGTCACGAACCAGCTGTATAACTATGGATGGGAATTCGTTTGGCATTGCCATCTGCTGGGCCATGAAGAGAACGACATGATGCGCCCCATGAGGATCTTGGTCAATCCGCCGGCGGCGCCCAGCGGTTTAACGGCGGCGGAGTCAGTCCCTGGCACCGTCACCCTCGACTGGGTGAACAACGCTACGACGCCGGCAGTGACGACGTTCGTGATCGAGAGATCGACCAGTACCGACTTCACAGCGAGCCGGGTCACATTCTCGGTAGCGGCCCCTGCGGTAACGTTCAACGATACGACGATCGGGCCCGCCGCCGGCACCTACTACTACCGGGTGAGAGCCGAGAACGCCACCGGTTACTCCAACTGGTCCAACACGGCGATACTTACGACCTAAACGAGAAAAACCATGGGAGAAACCCGGGGGACACATTACTTATCTCCCGGTTAAGGTGACACATTGATAATTTACGGGCGGCCCTTCGGGCCGCCCGTTTTTTTGCGATAATTACCGCTGATGAGCAATCCGTATGAAAATCTCGCCATCGGGGTCCTCGCCCTGCAAGGAGCCTTCCGTGAACATGCCCTTGCGTTGGAAAAGCTGGGCGCCCAGGCGCGCAAGATCCGCCGCCGCCGTGAGCTCGCCGGACTCGATGCCCTGGTCATCCCCGGCGGCGAGAGCATGACTATCGGCAAGCTGATGGTGAGCTATCACTTGCTGGACGAGATCAAGGGGCTTGGCGCCGAGGGCCTGCCGATGCTGGGTACCTGCGCCGGCCTGGTGATGCTGGCGCGCGAGGTCGTCGACGGTGACCAGCCGCTCCTCGGACTCATGGATATCAAAGTGCGCCGCAACGCCTTCGGGCGGCAGGTGAAGAGCTTCGAGGCGGCGCTGGAGATCCCGGCGCTCGGCGTGGACGCACCAGAAGACACCGCCGCGCCCTTCCCGGGCATCTTCATCCGCGCCCCCTGGATCGAGTCGGGCGGTCCCGGTGTAGATATCCTCGCCGAATACGACGGCCACGGAATCGCCGCCCGCCAGAAAAAGATGCTCGTAACCGCTTTCCATCCCGAACTCACCGATGACCTCAGAATGCACGAATTATTCCTGCGGATGGTTGTTTAGTTTATAAAGATCGCCGGCGTCTCGCAGATGCGCTACCCGCGCTTCCTCGCCGCCGCCCTACTCGTGCACTATGCCGGGCATCTGATTAGTGCGATCACCGGCGCCTGACGCTTCCAGAAGCTTCCTTACTAAAATCAACATTAAATTAGTGGACAGGTATATTGCCGTCGCCCCTGTCGCCGAAAATGACAACTTCCGTCCGGCCCCTTTGCTATGATGTGTCCACCTCATTCAAGGTCACAATTTGTGATTTTGAAGATTGCCTATTTAGCAGGCAAATTAGGTTATAAGGTCACAAAATGTGACCTTAAAGAAGCGTTAAATAGAAGTTGTTAATGGCGCAGAATAATCGGCCCATGATGTTGAGAGCGAAAGGAGCAGGAATGATTGATAAAAAAATAGTCCCTTTTGAACAGGCTGGATATTCAATCATCGTTCTTAGGGGTCGCCGCGTGATGATCCATACTGACCTGGCCAACCTTTACGGTGTTACGACTCGCAGACTGAACGAACAGGTAAGAAGGAATCCGGAGCGCTTTCCAGAGGATTTTATGTTTCAGTTGACAAAAAAGGAGAAGGATGAGGTGGTCGCAAATTGCGACCACCTCACAAATCTAAGATTTACTCAAAAACTTCCGTATGCGTTTACGGAGCACGGCGCAGTCATGCTGGCAAATGTCTTGAATAGCCCGCAGGCGGTGAAGGCCAGCATTCAGGTAGTCAGGGCGTTCATCAAGCTCAGCGGGATGCTTGCCTCTAATGAGGACATGGCCCGCAAAGTCGATGCCCTCGAAAAAAAATACGACGTACAGTTCAGCGCCGTCTTCGATGCCATTCGTCAGCTGATGGCACCGCCCGACCCGAAGAAGAAACAGATCGGGTTTCACTGGGAAAAAACTGCGCCCTCAAAGAAGACGGCGCCCGCAAAGAAGAAGACATCACCAAAGAAAAAGCCCGAAAAACCAGCCAAAGTCTGATTTTCACACAGCAGACCATCCGCCCCCGGTGATATAATCGCCGCATGTCAACCGCTGACGCTAATCTCGAACTCGCCCGTGCGAAGATAGCCGACCTCGTCGAGCTCTTTCGCTCCAACGAAGCCGCCTATAAGAATCCCGCCTACAACGAGACCCAGACCCGCCGCGAGTTCATCGACCCCTTCTTCAAGGCTCTCGGTTGGGACATCGACAACGAACGCGGCTACGCTCCCGCCTACAAGGATGTAATCCACGAGGACGCCATCAAGGTGGGCGGCATGACCAAGGCGCCCGATTACTGCTTTCGCATCGGTGGGCAGCGCAAGTTTTTTGTCGAGGCCAAGAAGCCCTCGGTGGACATGAAGAATGACCCCGACCCGTACTATCAGCTGCGCCGCTACGCTTACAGCGCCAAACTGCCACTTTCGATCGTTACCGATTTTGAAGAACTCGCCATCGTCGACTGCCGCGCCAAGCCGTCGCCGACGGACAAGGCCAGCACCGGCCGCATCCGCTACTGGCATTACGAGGAATACCCCGACCATCTCGAAGAGCTGCTCGAAACCTTCTCCCCAGAGGGAATCAAAAAAGGCGGCCTTGATAAAATGGCAACCACGGCCAGGTCGAAGCGCGGCACCGGCGAGGTCGACAAGGAGTTCCTCCGGGAAATAGAAGTCTGGCGTGAGCTGCTGGCAAAGAACATTGCCCTGCGCAACCCCGGCCTCAGCCAGCGCGAACTCAACGAGACTGTTCAGGTCACCATCGACCGCATCATCTTCCTGCGTATCTGTGAGGACCGGGGAATCGAGGAATACGGTCTCTTGCAGGGCATGCAGAATGGCGCCAATATCTATGCGCGCCTCTGCGAACTCTTCCAGAAAGCAGACGAGCGCTACAACTCGGGCCTGTTCCATTTCAGGGAAGAGCGGGGCAACCCCAGCCACGCGGACGAGCTGACTCTCGGCCTGGCCATCGATGACAAGCCCCTGAAGCAGATACTCAAAGGGCTTTACTACCCGACAGCCCCTACGAATTTTCGGTGCTGCCCATCGACATACTTGGGCAGGTTTACGAACAGTTCCTGGGCAAGGTCATCCGGCTCACCGCCGGCCACCGCGCCATCGTCGAGGACAAGCCCGAGGTTAAAAAGGCAGGCGGCGTTTATTACACGCCCACCTATATCG
>JAENWV010000075.1 GCA_016650015.1 Thermoleophilia bacterium
CAGCGCCGGATATCTGGTCAATGACATCATTGACCGCGAGGGCGACAGTCACCACCCAGTCAAGAAAAACAGACCGATAGCCAGTGGCCGGCTCGGAGTCGGCACGGCTTTAGGCGCGATCGTGGTGCTGGTTTTACCGGCCCTTGCCGGTGGCTACCTGGTGGATCCGTTATTACCGTTATTTCTGACGGCCTATATCGTGGTTCAACTGTCCTATTCGCTGTACCTTAAGAACCTGATCATCCTTGATGTGTTGCTGATTTCGGCGGGTTTTGTCATCAGGGCGGTTGCGGGGGCGGCTGTCATCCATGTCCCGATTTCCGCCTGGCTGGTGGTATGCACGATGCTGCTGGCCCTGTTTCTGGGGTTGGCAAAAAGGCGGGCCGAGCTGGTCCTGCTGGAAGACCAAGCGGCCAACCATCGCCGCAACCTCGAGCATTACAGCATTGAACTGGTCGATCAGATGATCAGCGTCACCGCCTCGGCGACACTGGTTTCCTACGCGCTATACACGTTTACGGCGTTCGAGCACTCACGTAACATGATGCTCACCATCCCCTTTGTATTGTATGGGATCTTTCGTTATCTGATCCTCGTCCACACGCACCTTCGCGGCGGTTCGCCCGAGCAGGTAATGCTTACCGACAAACCCCTGCTCATGGATGTCATACTCTGGGTTGTTACCGTGGCTGTGGTCTTACAATGGAACTAATAACAAGGAGTGGCTGAATCAATGAAATCCAAAGTTGCGGTTCTAAAGACAAATCCTGAGACGGTTGTGGAAGATTACGGCAGGCTGATGCGAATGGCCGGCTATGCTGATTATTTGCCTCAAGATAAAAAGACCCACATCAAGATCAACATCTCCTGGCACGTCTGGTACCCGGCCTGTTCCACGGCTCCCTGGCAGCTCGAAGGGGTCATCAAGGGCTTGCTCGATGACGGTTACGACAAGGATTCCCTC
Source organism: Thermoleophilia bacterium (assembly GCA_016650015.1). Classification (GTDB taxonomy): domain Bacteria; phylum Actinomycetota; class Thermoleophilia; order BMS3ABIN01; family BMS3ABIN01; genus JACRMB01. Next base: position 965 of record JAENWV010000075.1, read on the forward strand.
TATCTCACCCAGAATCGCACGGTTGTCGTGGATGACAGGGTGGGCGAGATCAATAACGGCCACGCGACGGTAGCCGACCGCTACGGGCTTGACTTCACCCGGCTCTACGAACCGCCGGTGAAGTGGGTTCGTTACGAGCCCAAAGCAGAGATGCTTGTTCTTGACAAGGTATACGAAGAAGATGGCATCTACCTTCCTGATATCTTTTTCGATACGAACATCATCCAGATGCCCACGGTGAAAACACACGTATTCACCGGTACGACCGGGGCGATGAAAAACGCATTCGGCGGCCTGCTCCAGGATCATCGGCATTGGACCCACAGCGTCATTCACGAAACTCTGGTCGACCTGCTGGCGATCCAGAAGGAGATCCACAGCGGGATCTTCGCCGTCATGGATGGGACTATCTGTGGAGACGGTCCGGGCCCGAGAGCCATGGTGCCGTTCGTCAAGGATTACATACTCGCGAGCGCGGACCAGGTGGCCATCGACGCCGTGGCGGCGCAGATGATGGGGTTCAACCCGATGGACCTGAAGTACATCCGCCTGGCCCACGAGCGGGGGCTGGGTTGTGGCCTCATCGATGATATCGAGATTGTCGGTGAGGATATCTCCGAGGTCAATTTCCACTTCCATGGCAAGAAGGACACCCTTGCCAGCCGCGGGCAGAAGGCGATATACCACGGCCCGCTGAAGCCCCTGGAGAACGCTCTGCTCAGAAGCCCGATGGTCCCCTGGTCATACGCGGCCTCGAAGTTCTATCACGATTACTACTGGTATCCCTTTGTGGGCTGGCCCCGGGTTCAAGAGATGGCTCACACCAAGTGGGGGCAACTGCTGCAGGAATATCTTCCCGAGGGAGCCGAGCTGGAGAAGCAGGGGAGGAGCAGGGGTGACTTTTTCGCGGTCATGGCGGCGGTAATGGCAGGTATTGGAGTCGCGGCGAAAACGGCAGGCAGCGCCTGCCGGAAACATAAATGATCGTTTCGGCAGGCTGAAACAATCCATGCCCCAGCATCTGCGAAGAAACCTGCTGATTGGGCTGGCCATCGCGGTCGGACTCTATTTCATCCTTGGGATTTACGCCGATTTCGACAACCTGTTACAGGCTTTCCAGGGATTCACCTGGTACCTGTTACCGCTGGCGCTCGCCTTAACTTTCGTGAACTACCTGGTGCGCTTCATCAAGTGGGAATATTTAATCAGGGTGATCGGCATTCGTATTCCTGCCATACCGAGTTTCGTTATCTTCATCTCGGGGCTGACCATGACCATATCGCCCGCCAAGATGGGCGAGGTCATGAAGTCGTTTCTGCTGAAAGATTACGGAGATGTTCCGGTGAGCCACTCGTCGCCGGTGGTGGTCGCCGAGCGGGCTACTGATGTGATCGGAATCCTGATACTCGGCAGCGCGGGCACCCTGGCCTACGGCTTCGGCCGCGAAGTGCTGGCGGTCACAGTGATATTGATCACCCTCTTTATCATACTGGTGCAGACCCGCAGCGTTTGCCTGAAGCTGCTCAAACTGGCCGAGCGTCTTCCTCTGATTCGCCGGTTTGCCGAGCATCTCGAGAAGTTTTACGAGTCCGCTTATATCCTCCTCAAAGTACGGCACCTGTTGCCCGCCGTGTCGCTCAGCACCATTGGCTGGTTCTTCGAATGTCTGGCGGCCTATGTCTGTATGCGAGGACTGGGAGTTGACGTCTCCCTCATGCTCATAACTTTCATCTTTGTGTTCGCCTCGCTGGCCGGAGCGCTGTCAATGATCCCCGGCGGATTGGGCGTGGCCGAAGGCAGCATGACCGGCTTGTTTGTGGCCAACGACGTTGACAGGGGTGCCGCCGTAGCGGGCACCATACTTATCCGTCTCGTCACTTTCTGGTTCGCTATCATGCTGGGTTTGATCGGCATTTCATTATATGGTTCGTTATCAAGGAAGACAGAGCCGGGCAACAAACTTACCTGACAGGGAAGACTGTATGTAAAGCGAAGAACCTCGCCGGACCAGGCGGCCTGGCCGCCTCTTCGGTTAATATTATTTCAGCAAGCACGCTTCAGCGAGCCTTGGCGGCCTTGGCCTTGCCATCGCCCTTGGTGACCTGGCGAAAGCGGGTCTCCCGCTCCTTCCAGAGGGTCAGCAACGGCGCGGCAACAAAGATCGAGGAATAGGCTCCCGAGAGGATGCCCACCAGCAGCGCGAAAGCGAAATCTTTCAGCGTCTGGCCGCCGAAGAGCAGCAGACAGACCACCGGCATCAGGGTCAGCAGCGTGGTGATGATCGAACGGGCCATAACCTCCCAGATGGACTCGTTGACCATCTCGGCATAGCCGCCACGCCTCGCCAGCGGCGCGTTCTCGCGCACACGGTCAAAAACGATAATGGTGTCATAGAGCGAATAACCCAGGATGGTCAGCACGGCCGCCACGGTCGCGGTCGTCACCTCGCGGCCCGTAATCGAATAGACGCCCACCGTGATCGCCAGATCGTGCACCAGTGCGGCGACGGTCGCCACGGCGTACTTGTATTCAAAGCGCAGGGAGACATAAAAGATGATGATCAGCCAGGAGATGATGATCGCCTTGAGCATGGAGTTGACCACCTGCCGCCCGAAGGTCGGGCCCACGCTCTTCCACGATTTCTCGTTGACGCCGATGGAGCCGTCCATGGCGGAAACCACCGCGATCTCCTCCTCGGCGTTGAGCGCCGGCAGGGTCACCTGGTAACGCCCCTCACCAATAGTCTGTACTACGGCGTCGTTATGGCCGGCTTTGCCGGCGGCGTCACGAACCTCGTCCACCGTCGTGTCACGGTTAAAGCTGATCGCCAGCCGGCTGCCGCTGTTGAAGTCGATGCTCAGGTTGAGGCCGCGGGTCGCGAGGCTCAACATGCCCACCAGGATGATCGCGCCGGAAATGGCGAACCAGATGTATTTCTTCCCCATGAAGTCGATGCGCATCATTCTTTGACGCCTTCCTTCTTAGGCGGCTTGATGCCCATCAGAGACGGGTTATTGAAAAACCTGAAGTCCGCCAGCAGCGCCAGCATGGCCCTGGTCGCCACGATGGCGGTGAACATGCTGATAACGACACCGATCATCAGCGTCAGGGCGAAGCCCTTGACCCCCGCCGTGGCCACCATAAAGATGACCAGTGCAGTGATGATAGTGACGGTGTTGGCGTCGAGGATTGTCTTGAAACCCTTGGAATAACCGGAACTGACGGCGGAACGAATCGTTTTGCCAGCACTGACCTCTTCCTTGATGCGCTCGAAGATGACCACGTTGGCATCGGCAGCCACGCCGACTGTTAGAATCATGCCGGCGATGCCGGGCAGTGTCAGCGTCACCGTCAGCCAGGGGTTGGTCAGGGCGGCGTAAAAGAGCATCCCGTAGATGATCAGCGCCAGGTCGGCGACCACACCCAGCAGACGGTAATAGACAAGCAGGAAGATCATCACCAGCGCCAGGCCGATCATGCCGGCGAAGAGACCCTGGTTCAGCGAGTCCTTGCCGAGCGTGGCGCTGATTTCGTTTTTGTCGACGGTGGTCAGCTCCACGGGCAGGGCGCCGGTCTGCAGCACCAGCACCACATTCTGGACTTCCTTGAGCGGGATGTTGCCGGTGATCTCGGCTTTGTCGCTGTTGATCTTATCCTTGACCGTGGGTGCCGAGACGATGTCGTCATCCAGAACGATGGCCATCTGTGAAACCTTGCCCGTGATGGCTCCCGCGGTGGCCAGTTTCTCGGTGACCTCGGCGAATCTTTTCTGCCCCTCGCTGGTGAAGGTCATGTCCACCTTGGGCTTCTGGAACTGGTCGTAGCCGACGCTGGCCGAGTCGAGCGCGTCGCCGGTCATCAACGGCTCCCTGTCGACCACGACAGGCGTGGTTACCGGCTGGCCGTTTTCGTCTCGAACCGTTTCGCCCTTTTCGTCGCGCTGTGTCTGAGTAAGAATTTGCTTGTCCGCCGGCAGCTTGTCCGGCGTCAGGGTTCCGGTTACCAGCTGCTGGGTCGCGTCGGGGTCGACCTTCTTGAACTCGAGCAACGCCGTCTTGCCGATCAGCGCCATGGCTTCTTCCACGTTCTTGACGCCGGCGAGCCCTACCGAGATCTGGTTGGTCCCCTGGCGGTTGATGGCGGGCTCGGATACACCGAGCTTGTCGACGCGATTACGCACGACCATCTCAGCCTGATCCATCTTTTCGCCACTGACATCGCCCTGAGCCTCCAGGATCACCTCGAGGCCTCCCTGGAGGTCCAGCCCCAGCTTGGTCTTCTCGCCGGGCGGATAGATGATGACTATCGACACCGCCACCAGGATGAGCATGACGACCAGTATGAGCACATTTTTTTGTTTGTCGGTCAAATATTTCCCGTCAGGTCACGACAAAAGGCTGGCGCGGAAAAACCGCACCATTCGAAAGCATAGGCGAAAAGAATAGGGGTGTCAAAAGCGGATGACGGTGTTTCAGGCTTCTTCTTCCCCCGGTGCATCCTCAGCTTCCGCTTCAGCTTCTTCGGCAGCAACCTCATCGGGGTTGACGATTCGGGCGATGGAGTTACGCGAAAGCTTGACCACCGTCTTTTTGGAGACCTCTACCATCAGGTAATCGTCCCTGACCTGGGTGACAGTGCCATAGAGGCCACCGGCGGTCATGATCTCCTCGCCTTTTTTAACCGCACTTACCAGATTGTCATGGGCCTTGCGCTGCTTCTGGCCGGGACGGATCAGCAAAAAATAGAAGATGGCGCCAAAGGCGAGGATCATGATGATCGACGAATAATTAAAAGCGCTGGAAGTCTGATCGCCGCCGCTGTCACCGCCACCCGTGTCGGTAGTGGCCTGGGCAAGCACAAACGCGAAATTTATGATGTATGCGATCAAGCTTTCTCCTTTTAAGATTTATCTGGATTGGTCAATTCCGCCGGCATCGAACAGGAATGCCTGGGTCAGTAATCAGCCCGCCGGCATCGACGCCCGAAACTCGCCAAACCGCCCGGCGGCGATGGCTTCCCGCGCCCGCCGTGCCAAGTCTAACAAAAAGGTGACGTTGTGTAGAGACAGCAGGTGTAATCCCAGGATCTCCTTCTGGGTGACCAGGTGCCTCAGATAGGCGCGGCTAAAGCTGCGGCAGCAATAGCAGCCGCAACCTGGTTCCAGTGGACCATCATCCTCGGCGAAGGCGGCGTTGCGCAGGTTGAGCCGCCCTTCAGAAGTATAGGCGCGTCCGTTACGCGCCGTGCGCGTGGGCAATACACAGTCGAACATGTCGATCCCGGCGGCGATCGCGTCGACGATGCCCGTCGGATCGCCCAGCCCCATGAAGTAACGGGGCCGGTCAACGGGCAGCAGCCCCGCCGTGAACTCCATTGTTTCCAGGGTCGCCGGCCGTTCCTCCCCCACGCTGAGGCCACCGATGGCGTAGCCACCGAAATCCAGCTCCAGCGTGCGCTCCACGCTCTCGCGGCGCAGCTCGAGGTCGATCCCGCCCTGCACGATTCCCATCAGCAGCTGGTCGTCCCTGGTCTGGGCCCGGCGGCAGCGAGCCGCCCAATCGGCGGTGCGGCGCACCGATTCCCCGAGGTAGCCGCGCTCCGCCCCAGCCGGCACGCACTCGTCGAAGCACATGATGATGTCAGCGCCCAGCTCTTCCTGCAGCTTCGTGGCGGATTCCGGCGTGAAAAAATGCTCGGAACCGTCATAAAGTGAGTGGAAGCTGACCCCGTCGCCGGTGATCCTGGCTGTATCGCCGAGGCTGAAGACCTGGAAACCGCCGGAGTCGGTGAGTATCGGCCGGTCCCAGCCCATGAACCTGTGCAGGCCGCCCCGCCGGGCGATCACGCCTGCTCCCGGCCGGAAATACAGGTGGTAGGCATTCGCCAGGATGATGCCGGCGCCGGCGTCCTCCAGATCTCGCGGCGACAGCGTCTTTACCGTGGCCCGCGTGCCGACCGGCATGAAGCAGGGCGTCTCCAGGACGCCATGCGGCGTGGCGAGGGTTCCCGCGCGCGCCGCGCCGTCGCTCGCCTCGACTTTGAATTTGAAGTGTCCGCTCAATGAAATCCCGCGCCAGGTCTGTAAACAGCTCGAATCATTTTATCCTAACCGGAGAAAAGACTTGAGCCGCATGATAAACTTATCAGCATGCCTTTTACCAATCTGAAGACTACTCTCAGTTTTTTTGCCACGCTCATTTTGTTCCTGGGTTTCGCCAGCATGATCTCCTCCCATGAGCCGGTGGTTCCCATCGCCCAGACCGGCTTCAGCAAGGGATTCAGCGAAGCGGCCGTCGAGCAGCCACAGAAGAAGAAGTTTGCGGTGGTCATCGGCATCGTCTACGACAACAACGAGTTGGGCAATATCGCTTTTGCCGACCAGGACGCGGCCTCCGTCTACAGGCTGCTGACCACAAAGCTCGGCTTTCCCCGGGAAAACGTCCGGCTGCTGCAGAACTCCCAGGCCAACCGCCAGGGCATTATCGAGGCGCTCGACTGGCTGTCCCATAA
>JAENWV010000110.1 GCA_016650015.1 Thermoleophilia bacterium
CTCCAGGCTGCCGGCGTATTCGAGATGAGCCGGCCCGATGTTGGTGATAACGGCGATGTCAGGAGCGGCTATGCGACAGAGTTCGCTGATCTCGCCAGGCGCCTGCATGCCCATCTCTACCACGATGACTTCGGTATCCTCATCAGCCGAAAGCAAAGTCAGTGGCACGCCGACCTCGTTGTTGAAGCTGGCCCGGCTGGCGACATATTCGAGGCGCGGCATCAGCAGACCGGAGAGTATGTCCTTGGTGCAAGTCTTGCCGGTGCTGCCGGTGACGGCCACCACGGTGGCGCCGCTGCGCGCCGCGACCAGGGAAGCGATCCGCTTAAGGGCCTCGCCTGAATCATCCACGGCGATGACTACGGGAGCTTCGCCGCCCGCGGTTGTCCCCTGGCCCAGGCCTTCAACGCCCAGGCCTGCAGCGGCGGCATCCCTGCTTAGACCGCACACGGCCACCGCTGCCCGCTCGGCCGCTGCCCGCTCTGCCACCACACCGGCGGCGCCGGCGGCTATCGCCTCATCAGCGAACTCGCCGCCATCATAATTCTCGCCCCTCAGCGCCACGAACAGCTTGCCGGCCAGATCTTCGCGAGTATCCGTCGATATATCCGCGAGCATGGTCGCCGCGTCGCCGGCCAGCAATTTGCCGGCGCAGGCCTCGCAGATCTCTTGTGCCGTCAGGATTATCAATTCTTCAACTTGTGTTGGTATCGGGCCCGACATCCTCTCCGTCAGCCGTTTTTATCAATCCAGTAATTATAAACAGTAGGAACATACCGGCGTTGCCGAACTGCGCATGCCCATCTCCTCACCCGGACTGCGGCCACGATCCACCGATTCCGGTATGCGGGTGACGGTCGTTCCCAGAGAGCCGGCCGCCAACCCGGTGGCGCGACTCAGTGGCGCCGACCAAAAAAATAGCGTCCGCGAGGGAGCGCCTGGTTTATGTTTATGGGGATGGTAGACCGCGGTGGCCAGAAGACCGTCGAGAAGGGTAAAGTAAAATTCCGCCTTCATCGGGACATAATTGTATAAAAAATTGCGGTGCATGAACACCCCGACAAAAAAGTTCCCGACGGGAACCTGAAACCAGGATCAGGGAGGATACGGCATTTTGCCGCCGCCCTCACGGTGCTATTTCCATCATTTGCAGGGAAAAACGGGTTATCTTCTGGAAGGCCGGCGCCGCCACGGTAGAACCGCCGCCGAAGGGATGTGGTTCGTCCACCATCACCAGCACCACCAGCTGCGGGTCAGCCGCCGGCACCATGCCGATAAAGGAGCCGATATAATTCTCTTCCGAATAGCCCGACTTGTCCGGCAACAGCTTCTGAGCGGTGCCGGTCTTGCCAGCCACATGGTAACCATCGATCTGCGCCAGCGGCGCCCCGCCCTCTTCCACCACCTGCTGAAGATAGCTGCGCAGTTGCCGCGAGTTCTGCTCGCTCATGATACGCCTGCCTTCGGCCGGCTCCACCGGCTCGTCACCGATCGCGCGCACCAGACGCGGCGTCACGGCTACGCCATTGTTGGCGATAGTGGCATAAGCTGAAGCCATCTGGATCGCCGTGACCGAGATGCCCTGGCCGATGGGAACGTTGCCAATGGTCGACTCCGACCAGTCTTCCGGCGGCCATACCGTACCGCTCTCTTCCCCCGGGAAATCGATGCCGGTCGCCGACCCGAATCCGAATTTGCGGATCCAGCTGTCCAGCTTCTGGTCACCGGTGCGCATGCCGACGGTGACGGCGCCAATATTGCTCGAATGGGTCAGGATCTGGCCCAGGTCCCAGTCGACCTCGTCCCGGTCGACGGCGTCCTTGATGGTATAACCGCCAAGCTCTATCGTCGGTGGCAGATGATATGTCTGACCTGGCGCAACAGCGCCTTCCTCGAGCCCGGCTGACACGGTAACCGACTTGAAAACCGATCCCGGCTCAAAGCTATCGGTCACCGTCCGGTTGCGACGCTGTTCCTCATTGATGCCGGCAAAATTGTTGGCGTCCACGGTGGGCGTATTGGCCATGGCGTAGATCTCGCCGTTCTTCGGATTCATGATGATGCAGGCCGCGCCCTTCGCCGACCAGGCGCTGACCGTCTCCGAAAGCACTTTCTCCGCTTCATACTGGAGCGACTGGTCGATGGTCAGGGTCACATCCTGGCCGCGGTTTCCCTCTTCAAGGCTGAGCGTCTCGATCTGCTTGCCGCTGGGGTCGAAGATGATGCGCTGGCTGCCGCCGGTGCCGGTAAGGATATCGTCCAGCTGCAGCTCCATTCCCGCCAGGCCCTGGTTATCGGTGCCGGCAAAACCCAGAACCTGGGCGGCCAGCTGTTTCTGCGGATAGACGCGCTTCTCCTCGGAATGGATCCAGATGCCGGTGATGTTTGCATCCTCGATAACAGCCACCGCCGCCGGATCGATCTTGCGGGCGAGATAGACCGAACTCGATTTGTCGCGGTCGGAAAATTTCTCCAGAAGATCACTCTTATCGACCTTCAGCAGCGGCGCCAGGAATTCCGCCGTCTTCAGTGGGTCTTCAATGTGATACGGGTCGGCCGTGATCGATTTGGCGTCTTCGCCGACGGCCAGCTCGCGGCCGTTGCGATCAAAGATGGTGCCGCGGCGGGCGGGAAACTTAAACTCCTTGACCTGCTGCTCATTGGCCTGGGCAGCCAGGGCTTCGGCCCTGACCGTCTGCAGGTAGACGGTCTTGCCGATAACGATACCAAAGATGAGCAGGAATATTAAAAGAACTAAACGGATGCGCCTGTTGGAGTCGGCGAGCACCGGCACCTAGGGTGCAGCCCTCCCGGCGACGCCGGCGCCAAGCACGTCAAGATCGGCATAGCTCTGGCGGGTGCCTGTTGGGCTGATATATACATATTGAACTTTCTCGGCAGGTATCATGCCGAGGCTGCCGGTCGCTATCTGCTCCACCCGCTCCGGTGAGCGCAGCGCCGCCACTTCACTGGAGAGACGGGCGGTCTCGGCCGACAGTTCGGTCTTTTCGGTGATCAGGTTGTTGAACTCGAGGTTCTTGGTCAGAAAGCCCACCCGGAGGCCGACGAGGCCCAGAAGGCAGATGGCTACCGCTGTCAGCCAGAGCCCCACATGCGCGGCGCCGCTGGAAGGAACCTGCAGGCGACGCACCCGCGGCGCCGGACGGCGTGCCGGGCTGAAATCACGCTCGAACTTGCGCGTGATCTCGGTGAAGCCCCAATCCTGTTCGGCTAATCTGGCCATCGACTCCTCAGCCTTTGCCTTTTTTATTCCGGGCTTGCGCCGCCCGGCTTGTTCACTTTAAAAACCGTCTCTCTCAGCCCGGCCTGGTCGACTTTCATCCAGGCGTTACCGCCTGGCCGGTCTGCTCTTATCCAAGTTTTTCCGCCACCCGCAGCTTGGCTGATTGCGCCCGCGGGTTCTCGGCCATTTCGTCCGGTGAAGGAGCTACCGGCCGCCGGGTGATCACCCGAAGCTCCGCCTGCGCCTTGCAGACGCACTCGGGCAGGTCCGGCGGGCAGGTGCACTTGCCCACCCGGGCCGTAAAGAACTGTTTGACGATCCGGTCTTCCAGCGAATGAAAGCTGATAACTGCGAGCCGCCCGCCGGGAACCAGCAGCGAAAGAGCGTTCTCCAGTCCCCGCTCCAGCGACGCAAGCTCGTCGTTGACGGCGATGCGCAGCGCCTGGAAGACCCGGCGGGCCGGGTGGCCGGCCCCGAAACGGGCGGGCGTCGGAATCGCGGCCTTGACCGCGTCCACCAGCTGCAGGGTGGTCTCGAAAGGTTTTTTCTCGCGCTCGGCGCAGATGCGGCTGGCGATCTGCCCGGCGTAGCGCTCTTCACCGTAAGATTTAAAAATACGCGCCAGCTCGCCGTGGGAAAGCTCGTTGACCATCTGCCTGGCGGTGACTTTGGCCGACGGGTCCATTCGCATGTCGAGCGGCGCGTTGTAACTGTAGGAAAAACCGCGCTCCGGCCGGTCAAGCTGCATGGAGGAGACGCCCAGGTCGAGATAAATCAGATCCGCCTCGAAATCGTTCTGGTCAAGATCCTCGAGGGCGTCGGCGAAATTGCCATGGATGAAGCGGCAACGGAAAGGCTGGTACTGGGAAAACAGGTCGAAGTAACGCTTGGCCACCGGGTCGCGGTCGACACCGATGAAGACAGCGTCCTGGCTCAGCTCCCGGGCAACCCTGCGGGCATGTCCGCCGGCGCCAAAGGTGCAGTCGATGATCGTGTCATCCGGCTGCGGGTCGAGCAGGCTCAGGAGTTCGGCTGCCAGCACCGGCACGTGCGCCGAACCGTTAGACGGTAATCCCTGTATGCTGTTATTCAACTGCATACTTCCCTTCTCCCTTGACGGGGGAAAGCAACGGTCAATCGCCTGTTACTGCTCCGCTCTTTCCCGTTCTTTGGAATCTTCCTCGTACTCGTCCCAGACACTCGCGGCCCAGACCTCAAAACAGTTGCCCATTCCCGTGAAGACCACCTCCTTGGTGATGTCCGCCCGTTTCAGGTGATAAGCGGTCAGACCGATGCGTCCCTGCTTGTCCACGTCACACGGCGTCGCGCCACCCAGCAACTTCCGCATCTTGTCGCGGGCGCTGCGACTGTCCATGGGATCAAGCCGCGAAATCCGCTCATCTTTCAGCTTTTGCCACTCCTCTACGGGATAGACCACCAGGCAGCCATCGAAGCCCTTGGTCACCACGACCTTGCCGTCCTCGATCTGGGATCGGTATTTTGCAGGAATAGCGACCCTGTTCTTCGAATCTAGAGAGTGTGTGTAATGTCCTATAAAGTCATATTCCATAGTCTCCGCTCCATAATGTTCCCCACTATATCCCACTTTTCCCCACGCAACAAGCAGTTTATGCAATTTTTTTAGGGATTATCCCTATTTTTTCATGCAATTTGCACCTAAGTGCGCAGATTTCATTGCAGAACGGGCATGAAAGTACTCCGGTTGCAAAAAACGCCCATTGGGAAGAGTGGTCGGTATTGGTGCCTGAAGAGCGTGCCAGGGGCGCCCTCATCGCTGCGACCACGGGCAACATTGGGAAGAGTTGCCGCTATCGGTGCCTGAAGAGCGGTAAAGGGAGACCCGTCCCCATCATCGGTTAACATTCAGTGGGTCGAGGTGGGGCATGGAATTCCGCGGTTTAAATCAATTAAGGCGGCAGCGGAGCAGCGGAGTAAACAGGGGGCTGACGGCGCCGGCGCTTGCCGTCGCTGACCGGTCGGTTACGGTTGAGTCTGGGTTCCCTGGCCGGTCTGGGAGCTTTCCAGCTCCGCAATATACTGTTGGGCGGCATGGCCCAGGTTGGACTTGGGGTCGATATCGTAGGCCTTCTGCCAGATCTGTTTGGCCTCTTTCAGCTTGCCTGTCTGGGCGTAAACGCCGCCGATATCGATGAGCAACGCCTGGTTGTTGGGATCGACTTCCAGTCCCTTTTGCAAATCCCGCAGGGCGACATCCACCATCCCCAGGGCATATTCCGCTTCTCCCAGACCGACATAGAACATCGGTTCTTTGGGGTTGGCGGCAACCGCCTTGGTGTACATGTCAGAGGAGTCGGCATAGCGGCCAATACCCAGGTAGAGCTGGCCCAGACCCGCCATGGCAAGCGCGTCATTGGAGTTCGCCTTGAGCAGATCCTGATAGGCCTCGA
>JAENWV010000201.1 GCA_016650015.1 Thermoleophilia bacterium
AAGAATCATAACTGACTGACCTATATTTCCTCCATCAGCAAAGCTACCTGTTCGGGCCCCGGCAGCTGGCCTTGCAGTTCATCGGGCAGCGCCGAGACCATGCGGTAGGCTGCCACGCCGATGGGCTTGTTCGATTCGCGCAGCGCGTACTCGACAATGGTCCGCTTCTTGTCCCTGCAGAGGATAATGCCTATGGCCGGGTTTTCGCCTTCCATTCTGACCGTATCGTCGAGCACCGCCAGATAGAACTGCATCTCCTCGATCCTGGAGATGGCTGCCCGCTCCAGCTTCCGCTCCGAGAACTCTTCGCCGAGCTCCAGGAAGTCGAAGGTGTACTCGTCTTTCACTGCCAGCTTCGCCTGATTTCGTAGTTTCTTTGGCAGGTTTTTGTCGAAATTGACCTGGTTCAGCAGGGTTTTTTCGTATGTCTGATTCTCGATTTGATGGGTAAGGACATTCACTGTCCAACCCATTTTCCGGGTCATGCGGATATAGAATTCGCGCTGAAGGTCATCTTTGCACTTTTCCATAATGACCATATTATGTGTCCACCCGTTATCTGCAATCAGTGATTGCATTTTACTGTTCCCTGCATAGGTCAGATAAAGTTTCCGCATATACCAAATATTTCGCTCGGAAAACCCTCTGATTCCGGGGAACTCGTCCTGCAAATCCTTTGCAAGCTTTTGAGTTACTTCTTTTCCTCGAATTCCGCCCTTCTGCCTCTCCACAATCATCCGCCCGATATCCCAATACAGCTCGATCAGTTCCCTGTTCACCGCCCGCAAGGCGGTGTACTGGGCAGACCGGATACGCTCCTTAATGTCGCCCAGGAGATTGCCGTAGCCATTAACGGCCGTGCCGTCGGGGGTTTTGTCTTTCATGTCTCCTCCTTGTGGTTGCATGGTCGCGGCCCGTCCGGGCAGCGACGCTTCAGAGGAGTGGAAGAAATATGCAGTAAGGTGAAACAGTGGGTGTCAGAACTCTAACACAGCAGGCGGATGGATTGTATACGGGATGGACGACAGGGCAGGCAGGCATCGTGAAAATACACTTCACTTCTGAGACTTGACAGAATAAACCGATGTAATTATATTGTAATTACACACTGGAGGTGATATTTCATTAAAACACGGTTGGTTCAAATAGGAAATTCCCGTGGCGTCAGGATTCCGAAGCCCATGATTGAGGAGGCGGGGCTAGGCGAAGAAGTGGAACTTCGCCTGCAAAAAGGCGCTATCGTTATAATGAATGCAAGGTCTCCCAGATCAGGTTGGTTGGAAGCGGCAATCCTGCTTCGGGAGCGTGGCGAAGATTACTTGGTGGATCCAGCTGTTTCGACTCATTTTGATGACGAGGAGTGGGAATGGTAGCCAAAGAAGTCGTGAAACGTGGTGATGTGCTACTGGTTGATCTTCAGCCAACGCAGGGAAGTGAGATCAAGAAGACCCGCCCCTGTGTTGTCGTTTCGCCAGACGAGATGAATTCATATCTGCAGACATTTATCGTTGCTCCCATGTCGACCGGTGATCATCCATATCCTTTTCGGGCGCCATGCCGCTTCAAAGGCCGTTCAGGTTATATTGTGCTCGATCAGGTTCGAACAATAGATAGCGAGCGCATTGTTCGCCGTCTTGGCCGGATTTCACCGTCCACGTTCAATCGTGCGTTGATGATACTTCAGGAGATGTTCACGCCGTGAAAGGGGAAGGTCTCCCTGCACTTCTCCATTACCGCGACATTGTGGATTCAGCCAATTTCTCCAGTCATTGACTGGAGTTTTTCATTTAACGACCGCCTTTCCCCATTTCTCCCTGGCCTGCCTCTCCACGATCATCCGCCCGATATCCCAGTACAGCCGTGCCGTCGGGGATTTTGTCTTTCATATCTCCTCCTCGTGGTTGTATTGCCGTGGCCCGTCCGGGCAGCGACTCTTCAGAGGAGTGGGAAAACTATGCAGTATGGTGAAACAGTGGGTGTCAAAACTCTTACATACCCGCTGGACGGAAAGCTGCAAGTGGTGGCAGGAGGGCGCCGCGATGATGCTTGTATCAGGTCTTTAAAAAGTGCTAACATAAGACCGAGATAATGACCTGTTAACAATCTGAAGGTGGAAGAATGAAATCCGTGCTTGCCAGCTGCTCAGCCAGTATTACGGAACTGAAAAGGAATCCAAGTGCCCTGATTGAGAAAGCAGAAGGCGAACCTATCGCTATCCTGAATCACAATAGTCCGACTGCCTACCTGATCCCGGCCGAGACCTACGAAATGATAATGGAGAGGCTCGAAGACTATCAGCTGGGCCTTATCGTGAAAGAACGGCAGGATGAAAAGATAGAGGCTGTCGAAGTCGACATCGATGAGCTCTAGCTACAGACTCGCATTCATTCCGGCAGCACTCAAGGAATGGAAAAAACTGGATAGGCCTGTTCAGCTTCAATTCAAAAAGAAACTGGCGGAGCGCCTGGAAAATCCTCATGTCCTTGCCAGTCAGCTTTACGGCCTCCCGAATCATTACAAAATCAAGCTACGCGCAACTGGCTACCGTCTCGTGTATGAAGTGCAGGACCAGAAGATCTGCGTTCTCGTGATAGCCGTTGGCAAACGGGATAAGCTCGCAGTTTACAAAAAAGCGAAGAAAAGGCAGGAAGGCTGAAACCCGCGTATTCGATACCCACATCGGAGACCAGGCGGGCGAACAGTAATGAGACAATTCTCCAACAACCTGCTGGAGAATTGGAAATTCACTGGGCTGGTATAATTGACATACATCCTAATAGGGCATAATA
>JAENWV010000256.1 GCA_016650015.1 Thermoleophilia bacterium
GAATATCTGGACACCGTTGACCTGCTCGCCCTGGCCCTGGAGGAGCAGAAGGTGGCTTTCGTCCCCGGCTCGGGAGCCTGGGTGGACGGCAGCGGCGCCAACCACATGCGGCTTTCCTTTAGCGGCGTTCCTGAAGACCGCATCGAAGAGGGCATCAAGCGAATCGCCAAGGTCATCAGGGAACAGATGAAACTGTTCCGGGCGTTGCGAGGTTCGGAGTAACCTTCGGGGCGCGGCCGAAAACCGCGCGCCAATCAGCCAACAATCAACCTGATGGGGGATTGAGATGAGCAAAAAAACAATAGCGGTCCTCAAGGGCGGACGTTCGCTGGAGCGTAACATCTCGCTTAAATCCGGCGCCAGGATAGAGAAGGCGTTGAAGGAGACGGGTTACTCAGTCGAGGGCATCGACGTCGACGAGAGCCTGGTGAAGCAGCTGAAGGAGCTGAAGCCGGACGCCGCGTTCATCGCCATGCATGGCCGCAGCGGCGAGGACGGCACCGTCCAGGAACTGCTGGATATCCTCGGCATCCCCTACACCGGCTCGGATGTGCTGCCATCGATCCGCTGCATGGACAAGGTGCTCTGCAAGCATACTTTCGTAACCGACGGCATCCCGACACCGCCATTCTTCGCTTTCAATCGCGATGCCTTCCAGGAGCTGGGCGCGGTGGACACCATGCCGATCATCGGCGATGACCTGGGCTTCCCCATCGTGGTCAAGCCGGCGGCGCAGGGCTCGGCGCTGGGCATCCGTTTTGCCCACAACGTCAGCGAGCTTCCTGCGGCCTTGATCTCCGCGTTCAGTTTTGACAACAAGGTCCTGCTGGAGAAATATGTGAAGGGCCGGGAGCTGGCGGTCAGCATCCTCGGCAGCGAGCCGCGGGCGCTGCCGGTAGTGGAGGTCCAGCCCAAGACGGATTTCTTCGATTTCGAATCGCGTTATACCATGGGCAAGGCTGAATACCTGGTGCCGGCGGAGATTCCTGACGATGTGTCCACCCAGGTAGCTGAACTCTCGCTGAAGGTCTTCCAGGAGCTTGGCTGCTCCGGCTTCGGCCGTGTGGATATAATCATGGCCGAAGACGGCGGACTCTGGGTGCTCGAGGTCAACACCATCCCCGGCTTCACTGAGACCAGCCTGCTGCCCATGGCCGCCCAGGCGGTCGGCATCGGCTTCAACGATCTGGTCGAGGAGATTCTGCTCTGCGCGCTGGAGGGATAGTTATGCGCGCTTGAGCGAAAATCATGCGCACTTGAAGGATAGCAGCCGCTGTTTTGCTACACTTCAATTGTCATCCTGAGCGAAGCGAGGATCCCGAAGATTCTCCGGCCATGCCCCGGAATGACAATTCATCACACGCCCCGATAGCTCAGAGGATGAGAGCGACCGCCTCCTAAGCGGTAGGTCGAAGGTTCGAATCCTTCTCGGGGCACCATATTTCACCAGTCCGCTGTTCCGTACGGCCCACAGAAACTTCAGTGAGCTACACCGGTATTCGCCGGAAGTACTTGACCAGCTCGAACCAGGC
>JAENWV010000081.1 GCA_016650015.1 Thermoleophilia bacterium
AGCATCAGGATGATAATAAAGGCGGTAATAAAACATTTGGCGCCGTTTTCAGCAGATATTCGAGGAAGAGTTCAAAGAGAACCTTGTGTCTGTGATTGTGTCTGTGATTGTATCTGAACTGCATATGTCAGTTACGAAGAGAAACGCTGTTATTCCGGCCCTTGACTAAGCATTCGCGCTGACAATATGCTCATGATGATCCCGAAAGAAAAAGCGGCAGGCGATTGGAGCATAATAATGCCAGCAAACAGGGAAACAGACTCGATGAAAAAGTGGCGGCCGGCGCCTCGGGAACTCGTCGATTCTTTTGAAAAGGCTCTTTTGAAAAGGCCATGGAGTCACTTCCCGACGCACAGTTGAGAAAGATGTTCGGTTACCCGGCCGCCCGATGAAGGAATACTCGGTTGTACCGGAAACATTACTGGCAAAACCGGACGAGTTAAAAAAATGGCTGGACAAGGCGTTTGACTATGCGAATTCGCCGCCACCAAAGGTGAAAAAGGCCCGTAAGAATAAAAGCTCCGCGGACAAAGGCGGCGCGACGAACAGGAAAAGCAGCGGAAAAAATAAGCCCGGAACATTACGGTGACCGGGTAACAAATCACAGGGGGAAAACCAATGCCATCATTTGACATCGTCAACCAGGTCGACCTGCAGGAAGTCGATAACGCGGTCAACAACACACGCAAGATGACCCAGACCCGTTACGATTTTCGTGGCTCCAAAACCGAGATCGAGCTGAACCGCAAGGACAGCAAGATCAGCATTCTCACCGAGGACAACATGAAGATGAAGGCCATTGAGAGCGAGCTGATCAGCAACCTGGTCAAGCGCCAGGTGGACGCCAAGTCGGTCAGGTTCGGGGAGCCCGAGCGGGCCGCCGGCGACTTGGTCAAACTGGACGCCGAAATCATAGCCGGCATAGACAAGGAAACGGCCCGCAAGATCGTCAAGATCATCAAGGAAACCAAGATGAAGATCCAGGCAGCTATCCAGGAAGACCAGGTGCGGGTCACGGCCAAGAAGATCGACGACCTGCAGTCGGTTATCGCCCTGATGAAGGAACAGGACCTGGGCGTACCGCTGCAGTACGTCAACATGCGCAGTTAAACCGGTAACCGCCAGAGAGTTGTCGGCACTACGGGCCCGCCGGATACTCCTTAAACCGGCCGCATCGTGCCGAAGAACATCTGCCAGGCCAGCGCCGATTTGGCCACCAGGCTGAGGATGATATACACCCTTTCCCCGTAGAGATAATCGCGCCAGGGGCCAACCTTTTTGTATTGCAGGATCATGTTGACCGCGAAGATGTTGAAGAAGATGAACAGCGAGATCATGATGCCATAGACGAAGCCCGGAACGGAGGTGTCCGGCGACGAGTTCGACCCCAGGGTGTAGAGGGCGATGACCACCCAGGGGATGATCCCCGCGAAGCAGCCGAACAGGAACGCGGTCCAGTCGGTCCTCTCCGTGTGCTGGTTGTGCAGTTCCATCATGTAGCCGAACAGGATCATGCAGGCGTTGATGGAGAAGATCAGGATCAGGCTCGACAGGTCGTAGACGCCCACCAGCATGGCTATGAGCACGATCATGATCGAGGAGCTGAGCGCGTATTCGATCCAGCGGGCCTTGTTGATCTGGCGTTTGAGATCCTCCACGTACCACTTGTAGCCCCAGGACGCCAGGGTGAAATGAGCCGCCGCCGACAGCAGCAGGAAGAGGGCGACTAGTGGTGCGATGCGCAGGCTGTAGGGTTCCTGGAGGTTTTGCACCAGTTTGACGCTGGCTTTATCGAACTTGAGATAGAGCGTGGTGATCGGGAGGGTGAAGCTGGTGCTCAGGACCAGCATCAGCACGCCTTGGGCCAGGTGCAGGCAGCCCATGATGAAGTTGAAGCGGCGCAGCCCGGTGAAGGTGATCTTGCTTGCCGATGCCGCATCCGTGGCCATGGCGGTATTCATCTCGACCTCCCGGTATCAGGGATAGGTGTAATCAATAGTACTGCTTGTTGTCCTGATTCCCTTTTTGCTGCCGGAATAATCCCGTGATCGACCGGGTGCGCTGCCGCCGCTCACTTGACCTCCCCCATGAACATGGGGATGTTCAGCCGTTGGCGTTCCGTCTCGCCTTTGAACAGCTCCTCCCGCCGCGCCGGCACGTCGCCGCGCTCGCCCAGGTGCTGCGCGAACCGGTTGGCGCTGAAGCTCGAGCCCAGGAACAGCGTGTGCTTGCCGTACTTCAGCCGCACGCCGTCCACCGCCTCGTAGACCCGCGCCAGCCGCTCGATGCGCGCCGTCACCCCGAACAGGTCAGGCTGGATGATGATGTCATCGGTGAGCTTCAGCAGCACTACGCCGGTTGAACGGTAGAGCTTCGTCGGCCGGAACAGCCGCTGGAACACCGGTTCCAGCGCCGCGATGATCTCGTGGGGGAAGGCGGTGGGCCGCGAGAACTTCACCTTGGCGCCGACGCCGCGGAAATCCTGGGTCTTCAAAAAGCAGACCGCCTCGCGTGCCGCCAGGTGGTAGCGCCGCGCCTTCATGGTGGCGTTCTCCACGTTCTTGGAGAGCTGGGCGAAGACGAACTCCGGGTCGCTGGACGGCGGCGTGAAAGTCTTCACCTTCTGGATGGTGTAGTAGCTCTCCTTTTCCTCCGTGTCCAGCCCCATGGCGAAGCGGCCGTTCAGCTCCTGCCAGGTCTCGTAAAAGGGCTTGCTGAAGCGCTCCTTCACCCACTCCTCGTCGCGGCGGGCGAAATCGAGCGCCGTGCTGATGCCGAGCTTGGCCAGGTAGGCGGTCGTCTGCGGCCCGATGCCCCAGACCTTCTCCACCGGCATGCCGCGGATGAACTCGTGGATGTCCCGCCCGGGGATGATCGTCAGCCCCGACGGCTTCTGCCACTTCGAGGCGATTTTGGCGATGGTCTTGTTGGGCGCGAGCCCGGTGGAGAAGGTGAAGCCGAAGGCCAGGTCCAGCTCCTCCTTCATCGCCGCGGCGATGCGCCTGTAGCCCATGTGCAGGGGCCGCTGCATGCCGGTGATGTCGGCGAAGCACTCGTCGATGCCGTACTCCTCGACGTCGGGCGTGTAGCGCCGCACGATGGAGAAGAACCGCTTCGACAGCAGGCTGTAGGTCTCGTAGTCCGAGGGCAGGAAGATCGCGTCCGGGCAGAGCTTCCGCACCTCGGAGAGCCGCATGGCGCGCACGACGCCGCGGGCCTTTGCTTCGTAGCTCATGGAGGCGACGATGTTGCGCTCCTTGCCGGTGATCACCGGCAGCCTCTGGAGCTTCGGGTTGCGTGACTGCTCGCAGGAGGCGAAGAAGGCGTCGGCGTCGATGTGGATGACCGCCCGGGGGAACGAGCTGATGGTTAGCGGGTTATCCGCCATCTCAATACTTGCGGATGACCGCCCGCACCACGGCGGCGATGCGCAGTTCGTTCTCCGGCGTGATCGGCCCGAATTTGTGGTTGGCCGCCTCGAGCCAGACCTTGCCGCCACGCTTGCGGTAATACTTCATGGTCCAGTCGCCGTCCACCTCGGCAATGATGATGTCGCCGTCCTGCTCCTTGACGCCGCGCTCCACCAGCACCATGTCGCCGGGCATGATGCCGGCGTCGATCATCGACTCGCCCTGCACCTTGAGTAGGTAGGTCTGCTCCGGCCGCCCGATCAGGAACTCCTCCAGGCTCATGGTGTCCAGCAGTTCCTCCTCGGCGGGGGAGGGCCAGCCGGCCTCCACCGTGCCGAACAGCGGCACGGCGTTAAAGCGCCGCCCCGGCAGCAGCTTCCCCGTTTTATCGCGTTCCACGAAGCCCTGCTCCACCAGCCGGTTCACCAGTTTGTAAGTGGTGCCCTTGGAGCGCAGGCCCGCCGCCCGGGCGATCTCGGCATGACTGGGCATGCGCCGGTTGGCCCGGTAAAAGGCGATGATCTTATCCAGATGTTTTGGTGTCTTCTTCATGGTGAGAGTGGGATGGAACAGTATAGGCGTACGACCGTACGCCTGTCAACTTCCCGGAGGCCGGGGGAGTTAAACGTGGGCGAGGGGAAGGAAGTCGTGAAAAAAGAAGAAATGCCGAGGAATAGTGGGCCACAATGGACCGGGCTGGGCCACAATGACAGGGGCTGGCCGCAAAGATCAAGGAGGCATAATGAGCGTCACCGAAGACAGCAAAGCACTCGCCGACGGCGTCTCCGCCGAACTGAAGGAGAAAAAAGGCGTCTGGACCCTGAAGGCGGTCATCGCCGAGCGCAAGGCGTTCCTCTCAAAGAAGAAGCTCGAGTATATAGCCAAATTCCGCGTCGACGACGGCGCCCAGACCATCCGCTTCAGCGAGATGCTGAAAGAATCAGGCTCGGGTGTCTCCAGCGGCGGCGGGTTCGACGGCGACATGTCGCCGGGCTTCGGTTTCAAAAAGGAGACATACAAGACCGGCGCCAGCCCCCCGTGAAGGGACCATCGAGGAGCAATCGACCCTGTTCGGCAAGCAGTACGACTACCGGTTTGATTTTAAGGAAATCCGTGGCGGCATGGAAAAAATCGCTGCCGACAACAGCTACTCGTTCGACTACAGCATCTTGCCGTCCGGGATCTGATTCACCTGTTTATCCGCACGCAGCCCGGACACAACCCGCACGCAGCCCGGACACAACCCGCGCGCAGCCCGGACACAACCCGCGCGCAGCCCGGACGCAACCCGCACGCAACCCTGCCTACGCGTAAGGATACAGCTTCTTTTTGAAATCATTCAGCTGGTGCATAAGCATGTAGTGTTTTCTCTCGTCCTCGAGCAGATAGGACACCAGATGGTTCACCACGAAGTTGCGGCTCAGCTCCAGCTGCTCCGCCGCCAGTTCGACGGACTCCTTCTCCAGGTCACGGTGTTTATCCAGCAGTCCTGACAGCTCACCGAGCTCATCCGGGGTCAGGGTGATAGTGCCGTTGAGCGTCTCCTTCACGACGCCGAGAACCATCTTGTGATTCTCTGAATCAGACTTGATGATGCCGGCGATTGTGGTCACCAGCTTGTTGTCAGTCGCCTCCAGGATCTCATCGCAGCTGGCGATTGTAGCATCCTCCATCTTCTGCCACTGGCTGATGCCCGCCTCGAAAGTCTCCTGTTCCTCGACCAGGTTCCGTGTTGCCATTTCAATCACTCCTTCAAGTCACGTCTTTTCTGTTGTTGTTCTTTTTATATACCCGCATGCCGTCGATCTAACAACACACGCCCATGAACTGACCGCGCACTCCCGCGATCAGGCATCGCGATTGAACTTCGGGCATAAGGGGGAACATTAATTCAGGGTATATGGGTCCGAATTCAGGGTATATGGGTCCGGTTACTGGAACCCAACCGACGGGAACCATGATATTACGCAGGAAACGTGAAGGCTCCCACTGGGAGCAGATGTACGCAAACCAGGACGTGGAGACCATGCCCTGGTACCACGCAGGGCTCGACCCCGATTTTGCCGCGGCGCTTGAGCGCTACGGGATCGATGGCGGCGAGGCGCTTGACCTCTGCACCGGGCCGGGCACCCAGGCGATGGCTCTGGCCGAGCGCGGTTTCAGCGTAACCGGTACGGATATCGCCGCCGCCGCCGTTGAAAAAGCCTGCATCCGGGCCAGAGCCGCCGGCGTCGAGGTCACATTCCAGCAGAACGACATTCTCGCCAGCCGGCTTGAGGGCAGTTTCGATGTCGTCTTCGACCGCGGCTGCTTCCATCTTTTTCCGGCTGGAAAGCGCCGGGAGTATGTGCCGGCCGTAGCCCGTCTGATCAAATCCGGCGGCTATCTGCTGATCAAATGCTTCAGCTACCTGGAGACGCGTCCCGAGGGTCCTTATCGAATCGCCCCGAACGAGGTCGAGAGCCTGTTCGGATCTGGTTTCGAGATCCTGGCCATCCGGCATACGACCTTCGGCGGCCACAATGAGAAGCCACCGCCCAAGGCTCTTTTCTGCGTTTTGCGCAAGCATTGAGCCTAAAGGTAGAATAACCCATGCAGCGCATCCTGGAACCTGAACTGATGAACGAGGAAGAGCAGGCGCGCGCCTATGCCGCGGCCGATTTCGAGGAGCCGCACAGCCACTTCATCGAGCTTTTTCAGGCGGCGTTTCCTGGGCTCGATGTCACCGGCTTCGCGCTCGACCTGGGTTGTGGCCCCGGTGACATCGCCAGGCGCTTTGCCCGCGCTTTTCCCGCTTGCACCGTGCACGGCGTCGACGGCGCTGAAGCGATGTTGCGCTGCGGGCAGCAAATCATTGAACGGGATCGGGAAGTCCACGAGCGCGTGGAGCTGGTTCGTGGTTATCTCCCGGGAGCCACGCTGCCCCGCGATAGTTACGACGCCGTGATCAGCAACAGCCTGTTGCACCATCTGCCGGACCCTGCCATCCTCTGGAAAGCGATCAGCGCGCATGCAGCGCCCGGAGCCCCCGTCTTCATCATGGATCTGGCACGGCCGCAAAACAGGGAAGAGGCCTGTCGCCTGGCCGATGTTTATATGCCCGGCGAGCCGGAAATACTCAGGCGTGATTTTTTTAACTCGCTTCTGGCCTCGTTTACGGTAGAGGAGGTCCGTGACCAGTTGCGCCAGGCCAGCCTGGATTATTTCTCACTGGAGCTGGCGAGCGACCGCCACCTGGCTGCCTGGGGCAGAATGCCGGATTTATAAAGGATAAGAGCTATTAATTTGAAAGGAGCGCTTCATGGCTGAGGCAAAAGCAGGGGACATCGTCAGGGTTCATTACACGGGTACTCTCGATGATGGCACCCAGTTCGACAGTTCATACGACCGCGATGAGCCGCTCCAGTTCAACCTCGACGGCTGCACCGTGATCCCCGGCTTCGAGAAGGCTGTGCTCGGTATGTCCTCCGGCGACTCGGCGATCGCGAAAATACCCTTTGCGGAAGCTTACGGCGAGCATAACGAGGACCTGGTGCTGACCGTGGCCCGCTCGGAAATGCCGCCGAACCTGGACCCGCAGGTCGGCCAGCGGTTGCATTCACACCAGCCGGACGGTGAGCCGGTAACCGCGACCATCACCGCGATCAGCGACGAGTCGGTCACGCTGGACGGCAACCATCC
>JAENWV010000214.1 GCA_016650015.1 Thermoleophilia bacterium
CCATGGTGCACGCGGTGGAGCTGGCGAACCGGAAAACCGCCAGAACGAAAATACTTTTCTCGTTGACGGGCGAGGGATAAAAAGGGAGTCCGTGGTTGTACGTTTACCTGAACGGCCATCTGGTACCAGATAAAGCTGCCACAGTTTCCGTATTCGACCGCGGTTTCGCCTACGGAGATTCGCTGATAGAGACCTTGAAGATTCTGCAAGGCCACCCCGTTTTTTTTAAAGATCACTTCGACCGGCTACGCCGTGCCATGGAGCAGGCCGGTTTTGAAGCGAAGCTCGATGGAGGGGCTCTGAGGAACCATGCCGTCTCTCTGGCGGAAGCCAACCTGGTTGCTGATGGCCGGCTGCGTCTGCAGCTCTCACGAGGAGTCTCCGAAAGCCCGGGAGGATTCGATCCCGGTGGCCGCCTGACGCCGACGCTGCTCATCACAGCGGAGCAGTTCCCTGGTTACCCGGAAGAGGAATACCAGAAGGGTGCCTCTTGCGTCACTGTGGCCGCCAATCGTGGCCGCTATGCGGCGATCAAATCCGCCAGCCTGCTTCCGACGATTATTGCCCGGCGAGAGGCAGTGGAGGCCAGTGCCACAGAGGTCATTTTCACCGGCGGTCATGGGGGCTTGATCGAGGGCTCCTTCACCAACATTTTTTTTCTCTGCAGCGGCAGCCTGCTGACTGACTGCGGGGGAGGATCAGCCGGTGTTGGCCGGCGTGGTCAGGGAAAAGGTGATCGACATCGCCTCTGAAATGGGAATCGAAGTAAAGTTCGGGACGCCGAAAATCGGTGATCTACGTTCAGACGAGGATGCCGCTTTCCTCACGAGCAGCCTGTTGGGCGTTTGCCCGGTTCGGGAGATCGATGCTCTGAAGCTGAGAATGGACCGGGACTTGGTACAGCGGATCGCCGCCCGGTTTTATGAACAGGAGCTCGACGATATCGGGCGATAAACAGTTATTATCGTCTGACAAACTGTTATCGGCTGGCGACGCGAGCTGGAACCAGTCGATGTCGTACAGTAATCCGGCTAACGCCCGGCCCTGATCCCGGCGTCGATTTCTTCCTGGACCATCTTCAGATCGTTATCGACCATCATTCTGATCATCTCTTCAAAAGTGACCCTGGCTTCCCAGCCCAGCTTCTCGCGGGCTTTGGCGGCGTCGCCGATCAGCAGGTCGACCTCGGCCGGCCGCACGAAGCGCTGGTCGATCTTTATATACTTTTTCCAGTCCAGACCGGCGTAGTTGAAGGCGATTTGCACGAGCTCTTCGACCGAATGGGTCTCGCCGGAACAGATGACATAATCGTCCGGCTCGTCCCGCTGCAGCATCATCCACATCATCCGCACATAATCGCCGGCGTAACCCCAGTCGCGCTTGGCATCCAGGTTACCCAGGCGCAGTTCGTCGATCAGGCCCAGCTTGATGCGGGCGACGCC
This sequence comes from Thermoleophilia bacterium, assembly GCA_016650015.1. Classification (GTDB taxonomy): domain Bacteria; phylum Actinomycetota; class Thermoleophilia; order BMS3ABIN01; family BMS3ABIN01; genus JACRMB01. The sequence continues at coordinate 1,443 of JAENWV010000214.1, forward strand.
GTCGGTGACCTTGCGGGTGACGAACTCATAGCCCCGCCGTGGTGATTCGTGGTTGAAAAGGATGCCCGAACAGGCGTACAGGTTGTAGCTCTCGCGGTAATTGACGGTGATGAAGTGTCCGTAAACCTTGGCGACACCGTAGGGGCTGCGCGGATGGAACGGCGTGTTCTCGGTCTGCGGTACCTCCGCCACCTTGCCAAACATTTCCGAAGACGAAGCCTGGTAAAAACGGGCGTCGCTTTTGGTGTGGCGCATGGCCTCCAGCATCCGGGTCACGCCCAGCGCCGTGAATTCGGCGGTCAGCACCGGTTTGGTCCAGGAGGTCGGCACAAAGCTCTGGGCGGCCAGGTTGTATATCTCGTCCGGCTGCGATTCGCTGATGGCGGCAATCAGCGACATCTGATCGAGCAGGTCCGCCTGAATCAACGTAACCTTGTCGCGGATGTGGTTGATACGCTCGAAGTTCTCCGTGCTGGAGCGGCGCACCATGCCGAAGACGTTGTAACCCTTTTCCAGCAGGAACTCTGCCAGGTAAGAACCGTCCTGCCCGGTGATGCCGGTGATCAAGGCGTTCTTAGTCATTTTTTCCTTCCTGTCGAATCTGCACTTGTTTCCGCCAGTAATCGAGCGTATCCGCGAGGCTTTGCTCCAGCGGTATCTCCGGTTGCCAGTCGCCCAGCGATCTGAGTTTTGACGAATCGCCGATCACTACCGGGGTGTCGGACGGTCTCATCAGTTCGGGGATGTTCTCCACCCGCGGTTTCACCGAAGACAGCTCCAGCAACATTTCCAGAACACGGTTGATCGGCCAGGAAACTCCAGATGCAATATTATACGCCTCTCCGGCCATGCCCCGCGAAAGCATCAGGTAGTAGCCGCGGACGATATCGCGCACATCGGTAAAGTCCCGCCGCGACTCAAGGTTGCCCACCCGCAGCACCGGTTCACGCAGGCCCGCTTCCATCTCCGCTATCTGGCGGGCAAAGGACGGCACCACGAAGTTGCCTACCTGTTTGGGGCCGATATGGTTGAACGGCCGGGCGATGACCACTTCGGCGCCGAAAGCTTCGAAATACTGCAGGGCGACGAATTCCTGTGCCACCTTGCTGACCGAATAGGGG
>JAENWV010000049.1 GCA_016650015.1 Thermoleophilia bacterium
CCCTGCTTGACTTCGGCAGGCCTTCTCAGTCACAGTTTGGGCCAGTGGATGCCTGCCGTGTGCTCAGCGAGGTTGTGCTACTCACCAAGCAGTTCGCCAAACAGCAGAATGTGACGGTCGTTACCGATTGCCCGGATGGACTTCCTGATATCTGGGCCGACGAGGACAGGTTGAAACAGATTTTCGTGAACCTTATTTCAAATGCCATACAGGCAATGCCCGAAGGCGGCGACCTGACAATTGTTGCCGCTGCCCGTGACGGCTACCTGCGGCTCGCTTTTACGGACACCGGCATCGGCATTGCCCCAGAGGAGAAGGACCGCATCTTCGACCCCTTCCATACAACCCGCGCCGAGGGAAGCGGACTCGGCCTCTCCATCGTGCATCGCATCGTTGACGCCCATAATGGTTTTATTACGGCGGAAAGCGAGCCGGGCAAGGGGAGCACTTTTATCGTTGGATTACCTGTCGTTCACAGGCAAACCGGCGCCGCCAAAGACACCGCGCCGCCAAAGACACAGCTCCGTCCACAGTGAACACTTCAGAGGAAGCCGTCCTGGAACCACTCGAGGAAAACATTGATGCCCAGTAGCATCCTCATCGTCGACGACGAAAAAAACATGCGCTTCGTGATTGGCCGGGCGCTCTCGAGCGCCGGTCACGACGTACGCGAAGCCGCCTCCGGCGAAGATGCGCTCAAGGCTTTCGAAGAGGCCATCCCTGATCTGATCATTCTCGACCAGCGGATGCCGGGCATGGGTGGACTCGCCACCCTCACCGAGATCAAAAAGGAACACCCGGACCTGCCGGTTATCATGCTGACAGCCCATGGCAACGTCGAGAGCGCCGTACAGGCGATGAAGGCCGGCGCTACCGAATATCTGACCAAGCCCTTCGACGTGGCGGAACTCAAGCTCACCGTGGCCAGGGCCTTGAAGGTGGGTAACCTGGTACGCCAGGTGGACTACCTGCGCGGCGAGCTGGAACGCGACTATGACACCTCGGGCATAGTCGGTGAAAGCCGGCTGATGAAGGATGTCCTCGAGACGGTTTCACGCGTGGCCGCCTCTGACGCCAACGTAATGGTCTATGGAGAGAGCGGAACCGGCAAGGAACTGATTGCCCGGGCGCTCCACGAACAGAGCAACCGCAGCCGCAACCCCTTTATCCAGCTCAGTTGCGCGGCGCTGCCCGAGACGCTCCTGGAAAGTGAGCTCTTCGGCTACGAGAAAGGCGCCTTCACCGGCGCCGCCGACTCCAAACCCGGCCGGTTCGAGCTGGCCGACAGCGGTACCCTTTTCCTGGATGAGATCGGTGACATCTCCCTGACGGTACAGGTCAAACTTTTACGCGTGCTGGAGCAGATGAGCTTCGAGCGGCTGGGCGGCTCCAAGACCCTCAGCGTCGACATACGTCTGATCGGCGCCACCAACCGCGACCTGCCGTCGATGGTCAAGGAGGGCGAGTTCCGCGAAGATCTCTTTTACCGGCTGAACGTTATCCCCATTACCCTGCCGCCGCTACGAGAACGGCGCGGCGATATCAAGTTGCTGGCTCAACACTTTCTCAGTCGCTTTTCCACCGACAAAGAGCTGTCAGCCGAATCCCAGAAGCTTCTGGATGACTATCACTGGCCGGGAAATGTACGCGAGCTGCAGAATACTATCGAGCGGGCGACCATCCTCAGCCGCGGCAAAATCATCGGTCCCGACGACCTGCCGGCAGAAATCAGACAGGGTATCTCCTTGTCCAGTGACGCAATACGTCTGCCGGCCGAAGGCGTAGCCCTGGAGAAAGTAGAGCGTGAGCTTATTACCCAGGCCCTGGAACGAACCGGCGGCAACCGTACCAAGGCCGCCGAGCTATTGGGAATCAGCCGCCATACACTGCTCTACCGCATCGAAAAATACGGGCTCGATCAGTGACTGATATGATGAAGACCAACCTGCGATATGTGAACAATATTTCTGGCCTGTACCCGAAACAGGTGATTGCCTTGACCCTGACTGGTGACACAGGTATTCTGAATAACAGTATTATGATGCACTTTAGTCCCATTACCGAGGAGCCGAAGATAGCCGGATGAAACGACTCGGACTCCTCTACTTGGCCGCTCAAAACCTGAGGCGCAAGCCTTTCCGGAGCTTTGTCACTATTGCCATAGTCGGACTGGCCGCCGGTACCCTCTTCTCCGCGACCCTGCTGATCGGCAGTGTCGACCGCAGCCTGGAAGTGGGCATGGAGCGGCTCGGCGCCGACCTGCTGGTGGTACCCGAGGGCTATCAGGAGTCGGGGCAGGCGGCGCTAATCACCGGCGCACCCACCAGCTTCTACATGGATGCCGGCATCCTCAACCAGGTCAAAAACATCACCGGGGTAAGCCAGGCCTCGCCGCAACTCTTTATCGAGTCCATGGTCTCATCACAGTGTTGCACCGGTCACGTACAGCTGGTCGGCTATGATCCTGGCAGTGATTTTGTTGTCAGCCCCTGGCTGAAGGATAACCTGCAGCGGCCCCTGAACCAGGATGAAGTCGTCATCGGCTCGCTCATCCTCGCCAACAAGGGTGAGCAGGTACATTTTTTTGGTCATAACTTCGACGTCGCCGGCGTTCTCGACGCCACCGGCATGGGCGTCGACGAAAGCGTTTTCATGAGTCTGGACACCGCCTACCTGATGGCGCAGGAGTCAGCCCAGGTAGCCGAGTCGCCGCTGGATGTGAAGCCCGGCCAGATCTCCTCGGTGCTGGTGAAAAAGACTCCAGATATCAACGTCGACCAGTTAACTCAGCGCATCAAGACCAGCGTGCCGGGGACGACGATAATCACCGCCAACGAGCTCAGCCGCTCGGTAACCGATCGCATCTCCGGCTTCAAACGTGGCTTTATCGCGGTAGATGCTATCGTCTGGATCATGTCGCTGCTGACCATCGCCGCCATATTTTCCATGATCGTCAACGAGCGGCAGCGGGAGATCGGCCTGCTCAGGGCCATGGGCTCCAGCCGCCAGTTCGTTTTCCGCCTGATGCTCGCCGAAGCGGTGTTCCTCACCGCCGCCGGGGGAATAGCCGGCATCTTCGTGGGCGGCGCCGCCCTGTTCATCTTCAAGGCGATCATTACCTCAAGTCTGGGCATCCCCTACCTCTGGCCGCCACTCCTGACCTTCGTCAAGCTCATGGTGATTACCATGCTGCTGGCCATCGTCAGCGGCGCCGTGGCTTCACTCTACCCGGCGATGAGCTCCAGCAGGCTGGAGCCATACGCCGCGATCAGACAGGGAGAGTGATCAGGCCGTGACTGATGACGCCATGATCGTACTGAAAGATATAAGCAAAACCTACAAAGTAGGGCCGAGTACGGTACGTGCCGTCGACAAGGTCGACCTGGAGATACCTCGCGGACAGATGGTTTCCATCGTCGGTCACTCCGGTTCGGGGAAGACCACCTTGCTGAGCCTGATAGGCGGGCTAACCAAGCCCAGCTCCGGCCGCGTGATTATCGATGACATCAACATCTGGACGCTTTCGGACAAGGAGATATCAAAGCTCAGAAACGAGAAGATCGGTTTTTCCTTCCAGTTTGCCAGCCTTTTCCCGACGCTGACCGCCCTCGACAATGTCAGGCTGCCGTCGACTTTCGGCGGCCGCCCAGCGAAAGATCATAACCGCGCGATTGAGCTCCTGAAGCTGGTCGGGCTGGAAGACCGGCTCTATTCCTATCCCGGGCAGCTTTCGGGAGGAGAACAGCGGCGAGTTGCGCTGGCGCGAACCTTGATGAACGAACCCAGGCTCATCCTGGCAGATGAACCCACCGGCGACCTCGACGAGGACACCGAGGCCGACATCCTGGATATCTTAAGGCGGATCAACGGCGAAGGCGTAACGATTGTCATCGTCACTCACTCCCGGGCGGTAGCCTCGCAAGCGCAGCGCACCCTTCGTATGCATCGTGGCCTGCTTTCAGAGGAGTCGGAGTGACCAGGAGACCGATTAAAGCCATGCCCGCGCTGATTGCGGCAATCGCTGCAATCTTTCTGTTAACTGTGTTGCTGTTGGCTAACGCCGGCTGCGGCTCGAAAGCAGGCATCAGCCAAAGCCAGCACGACCAGCTGCAAAAGGGCATGACCCTGGACCAGGTCGAGGGTATATTGGGACAACCGGATCGCAGCCATCGGACTGGCCCTGCCAATAATCCCAGCATTATCTGGTATTACAACAAATCCGAAGCCGAAGGCCTGGTGCGAATAGCCTTCGAAGACGGCAAGATGACCACCATCTCGCCCTATGACCTGAGCGTCAATCTCGACGAGTAGTCCTCACCGCCAGGTTCGACGATCCTCCACGTCAATTCCGGTAAGAGAAACCGGCCACAGGACAAGTCTGTCTTTTCAGGCCAATCAGTATTTTCCTCCCCGATCGCCATTCAGATGTAGCATTTGCCACACTGAAGGCAGCAGAAGGCTCATCGTCGGGCTCATAAACAGTTTATTCCCTGCAGAAAATTTTTCACCCGGGTTTTTCAATTTTGGTTGTTGATTGTTTCTTCTTGTATTAGCAGGCATTTTAGCCTTTGTCTCCTTCGATTAAGCTATATGTTTTCAGGTTGGCACGATGCTTGCTTCTTATAGAGGCAGCAAAAGACTTTAACGCCCTTCACCTCGGTCTGGGTCTGAAGTTTTTGCAGTTTGCTCGCTCCGGCCGGAGAACCGGAGCACGACTCTTACGAGAACCCCAGTTTCTCTTAGCTGGTTTTTCCTGACGGGGTCACTGGGGGATCCCGTCAGGAAAACATCATGACCCCAGGACCTGGATATCAAAGCTAAAAAACTCATTACCATCATCAGCGTCGCATCGGTGGCGCTTCTTGTCTGTCTATGGCTCGCTGTTCCCACCGTTGCGATTTCTCCCGGCGATAGCCTGTCCGGTATTCCGCTGAACCAATCGGTCTCAATCAGCTCGTCAGCTTTCGCGACCATCGGCAAGATCGCCGTCTATGCGGACGGCCAGCCACTCGCCCTGGAGTACAACCTCGACAGCGGAGATCTGACGCGTGATTTTGACCTGAAGCCCGGGCAGACCATTCGAGTCGAGGCTAAAATTTCCTCGCCGATCGGTCTGACGCGAGAGTTCACCTCCACTTTCACAACGGTGGAACCTGTGATCGTCGCCGACATTTCCGTCAACGGTAGCCGGCTCCAGCCGGGGCAAAAGATCCCGCCGCAACCGACTCTGACATTTTCCTTCAACAAGCCGCTGAACCAGGCAGCCATTTCCCTGGATGGCAGTGAAGCCATCGATTTACAAATCAACCCGGAGAATCCTACTGTCGCCACCCTGCCCCCGACCGTATCATTCAAGCAGGGCGCGACCCATCTGCTAAAGATCATGGGTACCGCGGTCGACTCCGCAACACTGGAACCCAGGGAGGTCCGGGCAGTCGTGGTAAAACCTGTTTCCCTGTACGGAAATGTTAGTGGAACCGACGGGCAGGTAAAGGTGGAACTGGATTCTTCTATTGCTTTCGCCAATCCCGAAGCGGTTAAGGCGGCGCTGGAAACGACGCTTCCCAACCCGAACATCTCCGTGGAAAAGCAAAAGATTATTATCACCTGTGCCAGCCTGGACCCGAACAGCGATTACACAATCAGGCTGATGGGCGCAGAAGGGATCGATGGCAGTTTCCTGGAAGCGCCGCTCACCATGAGCATTAAATTCCAGACCGACCCGTCATCAGTCGCCACCACCGAGAGCTCCGGCTACAGAGGTTATGTTTATACCACCAGCGGTTCGGGCTCTGGTTCCGCCCCTGCTACAGGAGGAACTTCGGCCGATTCCGGGCCGCCTCCTGGATGGCCCCCCTGCTGCCCCTGGCCACCACAATAAAGAGTGATGAAGATGCTATATAAAAGCCGTAATCACACCGCCACAGTGCTGGCCCTGGTGCTGGCAATATCCCTGCTCAATACGATTGTTCCAGCCTCACTTTTCGCTACGACCGGCAACGCTTCCCTGTCCGCATATACAGGCAGCTCCGATTCCGGGCCAAATATGGCTGTCCCTGAAAATCCTATCCCGGAGGCAACCGCCGCGACTACAGCCTATACCAGCAACAGTCCGCAGCTTACCGCTATAGTGCCTGCTTCTGTGGGAGCCAGTCTGCCGCAGGTCTCGGCGGAGACGACCCGTCCCCAGATAACCACTTATTCACCGTCGAACGGCGCCGTTACTGGCTCCACCATAACCATCAGCGCCTCCTACAGCGATCCGGCACCATCGAGCGGTATCAAACTTGGCACCGCGATGATCCATGTTGATGACGTGCATCAGTCCAATAGCGTCGTCACTGATACCGGCATTTCCTGCCTGAAATCCGGTCTGACTGAAGGCTCGCATAAATTGCAGGCCTTCGTCTGCGACAACGAATATAACTGCACCAGCGCCACCTGGCACATCACTGTGGACGCGACGGCGCCGATCATCTCGAGCGCTCAGCCTACAGGCACCATCAATGTCACCGGTGCGACCATTTCTGCCTCTTTCAGCGACGGCACAGGTATCGGCATCGATCCGGCTTCGGCTACCGTAACCCTGGACGGCGCCAGCGTGAATTCCGCCTGCGGGATTTCCTCAACCGGCGTCAGTTGCGGTGTCGCCGGTCTAGTGGAGGGAGTTCACGAGGTGCGGGTGGAAGTTTCCGACCAGGCGGGCAACCGGTCTGTAAAGAACTGGAACTTTACCGTTGACACGGCGGCGATCGGAATCTCCGGGCAAATACCGGCGGCCGGCAGCTGGCAGACCTCACCCGCGCCGGTGATTCAGGCTACCTTCAGCCAGGCCGGCCCCGGTGTCATCGATACATCTTCCATTAACGTTCTGCTGGACGGCGTGGACGTGACCGGAGGTACCACTCGCCAGAGCGATGGAATGATCTATATGCCGGCGCCCCGGCTTTCCGAAGGATGGCACACGGTGATCATAACGCTGAACGATGACGCCGGACAGACCGGGCGCAGCGAATGGAGTTTCGCCGTCGATACGATTTCGCCTCAGATAGAGAGCGAAGCACCGACCGGCACCGCAACGGCCAGGCCGACCATCTCCGCCGAACTTGCTGATAGCGGCAGCGGCATAGATTCGGAATCAATCAATCTTACCCTGGATGGACTTAACGCCACCGGGTCAGCCACGATCTCCGGTAACCTGATCACCTATTCTCCCGGCGAAACCCTCGCCGCCGGCCCCCATAATGCGCAGCTGGCGGTCAGGGATCTTGCCGGCAACCAACAGACATCCGCCTGGGGATTCAATGTCCCCCAAACCCCTCCAACAACACAACCATCTTCCGGATCTCCCGCCAGCCGGCAGCTGACCGTTGTTGAGTACTGGCAAAACTACAGTGCGCTGTCCGGCCTCGGCGGCAGCTGGATAGTTTCGGGTTTCCAGGCCTTTCCCAATACTTATTATCTTCCCTGGTACGATTCAGGCCAGACGGCTGGCCAGCTAAAAGACGAGCTGGTAATCAGGAACCAGGGCGCCGGCGCCGCGACTGTAACGGTTTTGCTGGGTGGCGAGATCAAGTGGCAGGGAAAAGTCGGTGAGAGTGGCAGCGAAACCATCCAGTTGGCCAAAACCACCGGTGGCCCTGTAAAAATTGTCTGCCCCACCGGCCAGTCGCTTGAAATTATTCATCGCGTTACAACTGGTGGGGGCGTCATCAGCGAGACTCCAGCAGTAACCGAAATGGACCTGGAGCCAGTCCTGCTTCTACCGTGGTACGAGACACAGCCGGTGGCTGATGGCAAATCCTCCCTGATGATTGCCAATGCCGGCACTGAGGAAGCAGCGGTCGATATTTATGTGGGCGATCCCGCGGCACCCGATTCGCTCAAGGGGCATTATTCCATCAAGCCGGACGCAGCGTCCCGTACGGAGCTTCCCGAAACCAGCGGTGGTCCGATCCGGATCGTCTCCACCAACAATCAGCCCCTGTTGGCAAACCTTCAGGAAATTAACCAGAACTCATTCACCGAGACCATGGCGACCGGTCTTTCCCGGCTGGCTGACAGGCATCATCTGGAGCCATTGCCTGGACCCGGCAACGATCTGCCATCCGCCAGGCTGCATGTTGGCAACAGCAATGACCGGGATGTTCGCGTAGAGGTCAAAATCGGAGACCAGCTGATTCGCGACCCCGATAATCCCGAAAACGATTTCTTTACGATACCCCGTCAAAACGCCCGGGCCATCGACCTCGACAGAATGTCCGACCAGCCGGTTGATATCGCCTGCACCGACTGCCGGTTCGGCGAAGGGCTGGTTATTGGCAAGCCGTCGTTCTGACCACAAGAAAGACCGGGCTTTGATTTCCCAACGAGCATCGCTGTTGGCAATGGCGACCGAATACTAGTTGCAGACTCGTTCAATATCCGCGTAGAGCGTCTGACCTCAGCAGGGAATGGGTGAAAGAGCGGAAGAGAGCCTGGGCGGAACCCTCTTCTATCCCGTGGGAGTAGCCGCGTGCTACCATATTTGCCAACCGTCGCCTGAATAGTTTCCGTCGGCCACTGCCGCCCAAACCGCCCATTTCCGGCTGATATTGTGTCATTTCCCACACCAGATGTATCAAAACCTGTAACATTTGTAGGATTTGAGCCGCGATTAAACCCCGGGTTTCCCCGAAAAGGGGCCACAAACAGCCCTGCCACAGGAATCCTGTCCAAAACCCCAGCAAAACACGGTACTATCCACCATTTGGGTTTTCCTTTGCATGAACTGGCACGCGGCTTGCTACAGAAAGGACATATAACCAGCAAACCAGCAATAAAGAGCTGGAAGGAGGATTGAAAAACCAATGAAAAGCACCTCCAGAACCATAATCGGCGCCGGCGTCATCGCCCTGGGAGCGCTCGTCGCCATTACACCTCGCTACATCTTCCCCGTTTGTGAATATTTCGGGGTAAGAATGGACATGGGCATGGGCAAGTCCGAACACATGCATTGCTACTACACTGGCAAGGCTTCATTACTTATCGGCATTCTTATTGCCGTTGTCGGCCTTGCCATTATCATCGCCAACAAACCGGAAACACTTCGGCCACTGGCATTAGTGCTGGCAGCAGGCGGAGCCGGGGTTATCTTCATCCCGACCTGGCTGTTTCCCGTCTGCCAGAACGCAGATATGCACTGCAATCAGGGCGCCAAGCCCATGTTAATCGTACTTGGCATCCTATGCATGATTACGGCTGTCTGGCTTGGTATTTCGTCGTCGGCAGCGCCTGAACCAATGCAAGGTACCACTAACAAAGCCGACTGACGGCAGGACTAAGCTGAGCTCAAAACAGGATCCAGACCAAAGCAACAATTTACTGGTACTCAATCAGCAAGGAAGACAAAGGAGGAACGACCATATTATGCAATCCCGCAACAAATCACTGAGGTACATTCTTATAGTGGCCTTTATGGTGGCAATATTTGCCACCGCGATGGGCTCCCTGGCGATGGCGGCAGGTGATATAACGGCTCCGGTCGTCACCAGCGTAACGCCCGCCAACGGCAGCACCATGTATACCAATGGCAGCTCGACGATTTATTATCAGCTCGACAACACAACCCCCCTGGTAATTAAAGCCGACTACAGCGACGAGGTTGGCGGCAGCGGAGTTGATGTCAATAGCGTCATGGTCCACCTGGACGGCAGCAACATGCTGGATAATTGCCCGGTCCAGACTGATGCCCATGTCGAATGTGTTGCGACTGCGGCTGACCTGTTCCCGGGAACGCACCCGCTCGACATATATGTCGCGGACGTCGACGGCAACCTGACAGTCAATCACACCACCGTGATCGTCGCCCTCGATAACCAGGCGCCGACATATTCCAACCTCTTGCCCGCCAACGGCAGTACCATTCACACTTCGCAGCTGAACAGCACCGGCATCAATGACATGAGCGCCCTGCGCTTCGATTACGATTTAACCGATGCGGCTCCTTCGAGCGGTTATTCCCCGATGACCCATATCAACGACAGTGTTCCACCTGGCGTTTCGGGTGCCATGATCTCGAACACCTCCTGTGTGAAAACCCCTGCAACCAATCCGACCCACTACTCGTGCCAGGCAAACAGGGCGAGCCTGTTGCATCTGGGTGATAACACGCTCTCGGTCCTGCTCAAGGACAAGGTTGGCAACACCAGCACCAACTATACGGATTCCTCAAGCCTGAACCATTACACGGTGGTTGATGATGTAGCCCCGGCAGTGAGCGGCTTAACCGCCGATACGACGACGATCTCCGCCAACTACAGCGACCCGCTTCCCACCGGCGCCCTGTCCGCAAATCTGGCCAGCGGCATCAATGCCGGCACCGCCATGGTTCATGTTGATGGAACCATGATCATGATGGGTTGCACCACCACAGGTACCGGTATCAGCTGCCCGACACCCTCTGGCCTCTCCGTCGGTACGCACGCTATCAAGGTTATGGTGGATGACAACGCTGGCAACATGGGCACGGGCAGCGGCTCTTTCTCGGTGACCGTTCCTACCGCTGAATCTGTTTTCCTCGCGAAATGGAACGCACTCGTCGGAGCCCCCGGCAACTCCATGGGCGCGGCAACGGCGACAACTGGCGGGATGTACAAGAACTACGTTAACGGCAGGCTGATCTGGAACCAGTCAAACGACACGGTCTATTGGGTCCACGGCGCCATCCTGATTAAGTATGACCAACTGGGTGGCGAGACCAGTGACCTGGGTCTGCCCTTAATCGATGAGATGGACGTCACTGGCGTAACCGGCGCCAGGAAGAGCGAATTTACCGGTGGCACAGTATATTGGGGTCCG
>JAENWV010000082.1 GCA_016650015.1 Thermoleophilia bacterium
AGCGAGGAACAGCTGCGCGAGATCGTGGACATCCAGGTGCGTGACATGACAGCACTGCTGGCCGACCGCAACATCGGCATCAATCTGACCGACGACGCCAAGGACTACCTGGCCCGAGAGGGCTACGACCCGGCCTACGGCGCCCGGCCGCTCAAACGGCTGATTCAGAAGGAAATACAGGATGTGCTGGCTATGAAGCTGCTAACGGGCGAGTTCGGTGAAGGGCGAACCATCGAGATTGACGCCAGGGATGGCGGTTTGGCCTTTAGTGCGGCTAAGGCGCCGGAGGTCCCTGAGAGGCTCGAACCCCGGCGGGTTTGATCAACCCATCCCTTCTGCTTTATTTATGAGGCGGTCCTGACGGGCCGCCTTGATCTTTCCCATAGCAGCATGCGGTTGCATGCTGCTCGATTAATTCCTCCCCTGATGTTCCTCTTCTAACTTCATTCCCCCGCTTATTAGACTTGACAACCTCAGTAAGTTAGACTACTCTTATTATCACTGGACTGATAAACTATTTTTGTACGTATTATAGGTCTAAGTTTTTCAAGAGTACATCCCTTTAATAATGGGATAGGTCGCTAATATAATTCTGCGGCAGGCATGGCCGCGATGACGTATGAGGAGGATTAGATGGAATCGTTAAACAACCTTTTTCAGGCGCTGGTTATCACTCTCAGGGAGGGTATTGAAGCCTCCCTGGTGGTCGGAATCGTCATGGCGTACCTGGCCCGTGCCGGGCGTCACGAGCTCAAGAAGCCGGTTTGGGCCGCCGTGGCCGCCGCCATCGCCGGCAGCGTCGCGGTGGCGATCGCCTTTCAGGCGTTCGGCATCGATCCGGAGAACGAGTTACGCGAGGGAATCATGTTCTTCGCCGCCGGCATCATGGTCGGCACCATGGTCATCTGGATGTGGAAGCAGGGCAAGAAAGCCAAGACGGACATCGAGGAGAAGCTGGGCGGCATCGTCTCCGGAGAGAACAGGGGAGTGCTCGGCTCGGGCATCGGCCTGTTCGTGTTCGTGTTCTTCATGATACTGCGCGAAGGAATCGAGACAGTCATGTTCATGCTGGCGCTCGGCGGCGACGTTTCCGCCAGTCCGGGCTACAACTTTATCGGCGGCACTCTGGGCGTGGCCCTGGCGGCCGGCTTTGCCTTCCTGCTCTTTAAGGGCAGCCTGCGCATCAACTTAAGGACCTTCTTCTCGGTCACCAGCGTCGTGCTGCTGATCATGGCCCTGAAACTGATCGCCGGCGGCGTCCACGAGTGGACCGAAGCGGACATCCTCCCCGCCACCGACACCTGGATGAACATCATCGGCTGGATCGCCAAGGACAGCACCTCGACCTTCGTCCTGATGGCGCTCATCGGCCTGCCCGCGCTCTTCATCTTCTGGGAATCGCGCAAGATCCAGCCGGATCTGAACGGCATCAAGTCCGTAGCGGACCGGCGCAAGCGGCTGGCTGTGGCCGGCTCCGCCCATACGTGGGGCATGGCGGTCGGCGCCCTGGGCGTTGCCATTATGCTGGCTCTGGGTGGCACACAGGCCGCCATCGCGGCCAGCCGCCACGATCCCACGCCGGATCCGGTCCAGGCGCAGGGCGACCGGGCGATAGTGCCGACGGCCGACCTGGATGACGGTGAGATGCATAAATATACCTACACCAGCGACGAGGGCTCCATCCGGTTCGACATTGTCAGGTACGACGACGAGTACATGGCCGTCTTCGACACCTGCGAGATCTGCCCCGCCAAGGGCTTCCTGCAGGAGGGCGAGGACACGCTGGTGTGCAAGAACTGCAACGCCCCGATCGACATGTCAACCCTGTCAGAGGGCGGCGGCTGCAACCCCATGATCCTGGAATCGTCGGTCGAAGGCGACAACGTTGTCATCCAGCTCGATGACATGATAGACCCCGAAGTCATGGCCAAGATGCATGGCCACGTCTAGGAAAAAACGCCAAGTAAGATAACGGGGGCCTGTTGCTTCTACATCTGGTAAAAGATTCACTCATCAGGCGCCGCCGCAGGGTGGCGCTGGCCGTGCTGTCGCTGCTGGTGGGCACCGCGCTCATCTCCGCGTTGCTCACTGTGTCGCTCGACATCGAGGACAAGATGGGCAAGGAGATGCGCTCCTTCGGTGCTAACATCCTGCTCTCACCGAGGTCGGAATCGGTGCCGGTAGAGATCGCCGGCATGCCTGTCGGCGAGATCGGTGAAAAGAGCTTCCTCAGCGATGCGGAACTGGCCAGGCTCAAAACTATCTTCTGGAAGAACAATATCACCGGGTTCGCCCCGTACCTTTACGGCAGCGCCACGCTCAAGGGTGAGCGGGCGGTGCTGGTCGGCACCTGGTTCGAGCACGAGTTAGCCACCGAGAAGGGGCCATTCATCACTGGCGTCAGAAAGATAGCGCCCTGGTGGCAGGTTGAGGGTGAGTGGCCCGACGGCAAGGGGCAGCTGCTGATCGGGCGGGAACTGGCCAGCCGCCTGGAGGTCAGCGCCGGCGCTGCGCTGAAGCTGGAATCCGGCGGGTCTTCGCGGGATTTCCGGGTGGCAGGCATCGTCTCCACCGGCAGCTTCGAGGATAACCAGATATTTGTGGACCTGCCGGAGGCACAGGAGCTACTGGGGCTGCCGGGCAAGGTGGAGAAAGTTCAGGTCAGCGCGCTGACCAAGCCCCCGGATGAACTGGCGCGTCGCGCCCGGCTGATGGAGGACCCCAAGGAGGGCCTCTCCCCCGCGGATTACGAGAAGTGGTACTGCTCACCATATATAGAAGCCATCACCTACCAGATCCAGGAGGCCTTCCCCGACGGGCAGGCCAAGCCGGTGCGGCAGGTGGCCGAGGCCGAGGGAGCTTTCCTCGGGAAACTAAAGCTTTTGTTCGCCCTGATCGCTGGCATGGCGGCCGTAACCTCAGCTATGGGTGTGACCGCTACCATGAGCGCCACGGTGATGGAACGTCGCGGCGAGATCGGACTGATGAAGGCCCTGGGGGCCGAGAACATCCACATCGCCGGACAGTTCCTGCTGGAAGCCGCGGCCATCGGGATCATCGGCGGCGCGGCCGGTTATGGAGCCGGCATCGGCCTGGCAGCGCTGATCGGCCGGCTGGTGTTTGATTCGTCCGCGGCGTTCAGTCTCCCGGTGCTGCCGCTGACCATCGTCATCTCGATGGCCATCGCCCTGCTGGGGAGCGCCCTGCCGGTGCGCCGGGCCAGCCGCATTCAACCAATCCAGGCCTTAAAAGGATAGAGATGTTACCCCGTTTGATAATCAGATCGCTCAGACACCGTCCCGGAAGGGCGCTACTGATCGTGCTGACACTGATCATGGGTCTGTCACTGGAAGCGGCGCTACTGACCCTGGCTATGGACATCGGCGAGAAGAACGAGCGCGAGCTCACTACTTTCGGCAGCAACATCCTGCTATTGCCGAAAGACGCCGCCGATCCGGCGGCGTCGGGTCTGTCGCTTAAGTCGCAGGGCCAGATCGACCAGTCGCAACTGTCGGCGCTCGATGGGCCGGTCGATTTCCCGCTGGCCGGTTACGCGCCGTTCGTGTATAGCCTGGCCGATGCGAACGGCCGCCAGATAGTCATCACCGGTACCGACTTTGAGAGGGCGCTCAAGATAAACCCCTGGTGGAGCGTGGCGGGCGAAATCCCGGCTAAAGGCAGCCACGGCGCCATCCTCGGCAATGAGGTGGCGGCCAAGCTGGGCCTGAAGGCCGGCGATTCCTTGACCATAAAACAGGGCGATACCGTCAGTACGCTCGTGGTGACGGGAACGCTCAATTCCGGCGGCTCAGAGGACAGCCAGGTGATCATGGACCTGGATCAGGCTCAGTCGATCAGCGGTATGGCCGGCAAGGTCAGCGTGGTCGAGGTCAGTGTGCTGGCCGGTGAGGGCCAGAACCTGGACCAGGTAGCTGCGTCGCTCGACGAACTCGTCCCCGGGACTCGCGCCAAGACCGTCAAACAGGTGGCCGAGGCCGGCCAGAACCTGCTGGGCAAGATCAACCTGCTCATGGGCCTGGTGACAGCCCTCATCATCTTTATATCAGGGCTCACGGTCAGCGCTTCGCTGGCCAACGCCGTCATGGAGCGGCGGCGCGAGATCGGGCTGATGAAGTCCCTGGGAGCCGAGGGCCGAGGTATAGCCTCGGTGATCCTGGGAGAGGCGCTGGTGCTTAGCATCGTGGCAGGGCCGGCCGGGTACCTGCTGGGGCTGGTGCTGGCCCAGGCCATCGGACTCTCGGTCTTCGATACCACGGTCTCTTTCCATCTGCCCGTCATCCCCATCGTCATCATCAGCGCCGCGGCGCTGACTTTCGTGGCATCACTGATGCCGGTAAGGCGCGCCCTGTCCATAGAACCAGCAGTCATTCTGAGAGGTGAGTAGTGTGAAGGAAATAATAAAGATCAGCGGCCTGAGCAAGGCATACGGGCAGGTCAACGCCCTGCATCACGTGGACCTCTCCGTCCGCGAAGGCGAATGGGTCTCGATCATGGGCCCCTCCGGTTCGGGGAAATCCACGCTGCTTAATATTGTCTGTGGCCTGGACTCGCCCACTGACGGCTCGGTGCTGATAGACGGCCTCGAACTGGCAGGTCTTTCTGCCAGCGAACTGGCGCGTTACCGCCGCGAGATGGTGGGGCTTATCTTTCAGCAGTTTCATCTGGTGCCATATCTGAACGCGATGGAGAACGTGATGCTGGCCCAGTATTTCCATAGCATGGCCGACGAGGAGTCGGCCAGAATTGCTCTTGAGCGCGTGGGGCTGGGCCACCGGCTGGACCACCTGCCGGCCCACCTTTCCGGCGGCGAGCAGCAGCGGGTGTGTATCGCCAGGGCGCTGATCAACGAGCCCAGGGTGCTGCTGGCAGACGAGCCCACCGGCAACCTCGACGAAAAGAACGAGGAAGCGGTCATGGAGCTGTTTCAGGAGTTGCACGGTCAGGGCATGACGCTGGTCGTGGTCACGCATGACGTCAGCGTAGGCGAGGCGGGCGACCGCATCATCAATCTCGAGCACGGCCGGGTGTTGGTTAAGACAGCGCCGAAACTTCAGACCGCGTAGTGCGAACGTGCTGCTACAGGTCATGGACGAGGGGCGTTTGACCGACGGCCACGGCCGCACCGTCGATTTCAAGAACGCCGTCATCATCATGACCTCGAACATCGGCAGCCAGTACATCACCGAGCTGGGCGCCGGCGGCGAGGAGGAGATGGACCACCTGGTGACCGAGGCCATGAAGAAACACTTCAAGCCGGAGTTCCTGAACCGCGTGGACGACATCATCATCTTCCACCGCTTGAGCGAGGAACAGCTGCGCGAGATCGTGGACATCCAGGTGCGTGACATGACAGCACTGCTGGCCGACCGCAACATCGGCATCAATCTGACCGACGACGCCAAGGACTACCTGGCTCGAGAGGGCTACGACCCGGCCTATGGCGCCCGGCCGTTAAAGCGGCTGATCCAGAAAGAAATACAGGATGTGCTGGCTATGAAGCTGCTTACGGGCGAGTTCGGTGAGGGGCAGACAGTAGAGGTGGACGCGAAGGACGGCGGGCTGGTGTTCAGTGCTATTTCGGCGCCTGTGGCGGTTGAGGAAGCGCCGGTACAAAAGCAGGTCTGAGCATCAGAATTGATCAGGGTTTTAGGACCGTTAGGAAAAGAACGTCCCTGGTTTGTTTACTCGCAAGTGAAGCTCGCGTCGACGTTGATGATGCTGTCCGGGTGAGTGACTTCCTGGAATTTCGCTTTGACCGTCGCGGACTTCAGCCCGGGTCCGAACACGACCTGCGCCCCCTCCGGCACCATCGTGTAGGAGCCGGTCTGGTAGTCGTTCAGTATTCCCCAATCGATCGAATTCTGAGGTCCTTCGACCCGGTGCTCGGTGTCTCCCACCGCCAGTTTCCAGCCAGCCGCTCCCGACTCGAATACCTCGAAGAGAGCTCCCTTGTTCTCGGCGGGATAATAGGCGCCGCAGAAAGCTTCAAACTTGCCATTTTTCGTGACAGCCCCGGTCATCGTTACGGTTGCTGTTGACCCAGATGCGGGCGCGGTCGCGGTCGTAGCCGCTGCCTGCGTGGTGGGCTGGGATGGTGTAGCCGTCTGGACAGCCGAAGTGGAACTCGAGGATGATGAACAACCAGCTCCCAGAAACAGGAATGCGAGCGCGAACAGTGAGGACACAGCAGCTTTATATTTGGTTTTATGAATATATTGTTAATTAACATCGTGGCAGAATAACTCATTTCCTGATGCCAGGCAAACGGGGGCAGAAGACCGGCGAGATGCTCAGAATTTATCCAGGCGCCGCCCCTTCCCTGTGGGTTTTTAGCCAATGAGATCCGCCGCTGTTCTATTCGCTAACCGTCACGTCCCTCGTCGCTTCCCACTGGCCATGCACGTTGCAGCGCTCGACCACCCTCAGAGTCGATGTCTTGTGCACGCTGCCTTTGACCAGCGTCACTACGACATCGGGCCTGGTGAAGACCGGCGTCAGGTCGATCCTCAGGTTGAAGTTCCTGCCGAAAGAGACCTCGAGCCACTGGATGTGGTGGCCCTCTTCCATGGGGTGGGGAATCTCGCCCACCTTGATCTTCACCTGGAACGGCTCTCCCGCTTTCACGGTGTCCGGACAGTCAATCCAGGGCATGTGCTTCTTCTCCATCTCGGTAAGGGTCGCCGGGTCAGCCGGCTGGTTCATCCCGCAGAATAATCCTTTTTCAGTCATCTCGTTCCTCCGTCTAATTGTGTTGAAGTTTACCTGATCCGACCGGGAACGACGCCCGGTTTTTCCGCCCGCTGCCGCCCTCAGCTGATTTTTTCAACTGTCATCGCCTGCCTCCCGCGCTCCGGCCTTCATGCATGAATTCAGTCTATTCAACTAGCTCGAATGCCTCCTTGGGCGCGCCGCAGGTGGGGCAGCACCAGTCATCGGGAAGATCGGCGAAGGCCACATCCTCATTTTCCTCGTCGTAGATATACCCGCAAACG
>JAENWV010000185.1 GCA_016650015.1 Thermoleophilia bacterium
GACCCTCAGGCTGTTAAGAAATCCCGATGGCGCGTTGGCACTGGCGAATTCCGGCAGGGAACGTGTACGGCAGAACTTTCTCCTGCCGAGGCTTCTACTGAACGAGCTTTCCCTGATGAAAGAGATCACTGATGGAAAACCCCATGTCGCCAGAGCATGGGAGGAATGGCGGGACCACGTCTGCGGTATGATGGTGAGCGATCCGGCGACCGCTCCCTGCGCGGACTTTGAGGGTCAGACTTACGTGTTCTGTTCGAAGAGGTGCCAGTCTCGATTCCTTAAGCATCCGGAGCACTTTACGCGATGACTCTTGCTGCAGAACAAGCGCCTGGTACACTTACATGTTTTCCAGTTCCAGCAGATCGTCGCCAGAGGAAACGCAGGCGCCCAGGTCATTCAAAAGGCCGTCCGAGATGTTGTAGATCCAGCCGTGAATAGTCACGGACTGACCCCTCTGCCATGCCTCCTGGACGATCGTCGAGCTCCCCACATTCTTGACCTGCTCGATGACGTTCAGCTCACAGAGCCGGTTTACCCTTTCTTCCGCCGTGGCAAGCACCGACAGTTCGGCGAAGCGTCTTTTGTGTATGTCACGGATATGACCAAGCCAGTTATCGATCAACCCGTGGGGATTGCTCTCAAGCGCGGCGCTGACGCCACCGCATCCATAGTGGCCACAGACGATTATATGTTTGACCTTCAGTATCTCGACCGCGTACTGAAGCACGGACAGGCAGTTCATGTCCGTATGGATCACCAGGTTGGCAACATTCCGATGGACGAAAAGCTCGCCGGGCAGCATGCCGATGATCTCGTTGGCGGGAACCCGGCTGTCAGCGCAGCCTATCCAGAGGAACTCAGGGTTCTGCTGTTGGGCGAGAGTGGCGAAGAACGTCGGATCCGATTGAGATACTTTGGAAGCCCATCTCCGGTTGTTCTCGAATAGAAGCGGGAGCGCTTTCACATTTCACCTTCATTTTTTGGTCATAGTCTGGGATTCTCTCATGAAAATCACAAAATCGCATCCTTCGGGGATTGGAAGAATGGTGGAGGCGGTGCAACGGTATTCGAACTCTGAGCTTAATATTTTGAGTCGTTTGGAGAGAGCTGCAAAGTTAGATCTAATCCCCTAACCGAATTGCGGTTAAGTAACTATCAAAAGCATTATTATCACAAATTATCACAAGCCAAAAAGAAATAAAAAACATGAACGGCATCGCCAGAACCCAGGACAAATTTGTCCTTTTCATTTGGGGATAGAAATGGTTGAGGAGCGCCCAGTGAATTGGGGCTTGGAGAATAAGAACCGGCCCGAAAGTCAGGAAGAACCAAAAATACCAAGGAGATGCATGTTAGAAAAAAGTAAAGGGCGAATGGATATACGCAAAACTTATCCCCAGAAGGATAATGAGCCAGAGAATATTTAAAAACGGTTGTTTGATGGGTATCTGCGCCACTTGAATTGAACTAGGGGAGCGGTCCCGGATACCAGTAATCATGTCCGCCATCATCCTGGCAATTGACGTAGGTTGTTGTTGTGAATTGCGAGACGCCTATCGGCACAAAATATTTCAGGGTAACGCTTGTGAAAGAACCGGCGGCAAGATCGCCTAAAGGCATAGAGAAGCGCTGTCGTCACCTGGACTGTATCAGGATTGCAGATTGAAGATTGCACCGATGGATTTATTGTTAGACGATCCCGCAGCTTACATGGAATAGGGTCGCTACTTCCACACCGATGACATGATCGCCGCCTTGGACTGGCTGCGGGTATAGCGAATTTCGCGCTTCCATCCTTGACACCCGGGAACCCCGATGCAATAATAGTTTTTATTGAAATGTTTTCAGCTGTAATGATTTTCTTACGCATCCTGCCCGGGGGTTCCGATCAATGAAGCCGGAACAAAACAATCCTGTCCTTCTGTCTCCTTCCCTCACTGCCGGGATACCTTCCCAGCCCAATGAGAGCCCGAAAAACCTCGCCAACCAAGCCCCTCCTATCGACTCTGAAGGCCGTCTGGACCTGAGAATCCTCGATTCGCTGCGGCGCATAATCAGGGCAATGGAGATTCATTCCAGAATGTTACTGTCCACCCATCAGATCACCGTCCACCAGCTGGTTTGCCTGCTGCGGATCAAGGAAAACGGTCCGCTGACGGAAACAGCCCTGGCGCGAATGGTGCAGCTGAGCTCCAGCACCGTGGTGGGCATCCTGACGCGCCTGGAGGAAAAAGGCCTGGCCAAGCGCGAGCGAAGCACCGTCGACCGGCGCATTATCAACGTTACGGCCACCGCCAAGGGCCGCAGGCTGGTCCAGAGGGCGCCCTTCCCCCTGCAGGACGGTTTGGCTCAAGCCCTCAACACTCTGCCGGAGCTGGAGAGGACCACGATAGCCCTCTCGCTGGAGCGCATCGTGGTGCTTATGGAAGCCGGTCCTTCGCATGGCGCAGCCGAACAGAAGAGCCGCGGGCGCAAGAACACCCCGAAGAAGGAGCGACAGTAACCAGCGACCTGCAGTCATTCCGCTACCCACCGAGGGAGGTTAGCCATTATGTTAAATCCGGCTATAATGCCGTCTACGACAGCTATGGAACATCGGCTGTTTGACGATTCCGAATTCTGGAGAAAGATTCCGGCTTTTCATGGAGTCAGCCGGGAAGAGTTCCTGGATTATGGCTTCCAGAACCGCAACACGGTAAAGAGCGCCACTGAACTCGAGGAACTGCTCGCGAACATCACGGAGCCGGATTTTCTTGAGGATGTACGCCGCGGCCTCGACCTGGCGCCGATGGGCGTGCGGCTTTCCCCCTACATCCTGAGCCTGATCGACTGGGACGATCCGTACCCCGATCCTGTCAGGATCCAGTTCGTTCCCGTTGCCTCCACTTTTGTTCCCGATCACCCGAAGCTGTCGCTCGATTCCCTGAATGAACTCGATGACTCACCTCAGCCGGGCCTGGTCCACCGCTATCCGGACAAAGCCCTGTTCCTGCCAGTTGAGGTCTGTCCCGTCTATTGCCGCTTCTGTACCCGGAGCTACGCGATCGGCCGCGA